>NZ_JBWMAU010000040.1:0-1493 GCF_056521445.1 Rhodoferax sp. LB1P47
CTAGGATAAGAAGAAGTACCCCTGAAACCTGGGTGGGCTGAGCCCTGGACAGTGATAGCCTGGAGTTGCAAAACGAACCAGACACCACAAGGACTCAGCCCAGTTGCAGGATACCAAATCGAAGCACTACGCCAGTGCCCAACAGCTACGCCAGCAGTTCGGACAAACCACCCAAGGACCCTACAGCCAAGCGCTGAGCACCCAAGACATCTGCACTGCCGCCGAACGCCAGCCCGGCCCACAGCGCCACCGCCTGTACCCGCCACTGACCACCCTGGGCCTGTTCATCGGCCAAATCCTGGGCAGCGACCCCGCCTGCCAGGCCGCCACCACCAGCCACCTAACCCAGCGGCTGGGCCAGGGCCTGTCTGCGTGTTCCACCAACAACGCCAGCTACTGTGATGCCAGAAAGCGCCTGCCCAAGGCACTCATCAGCGATCTGGGTGCGCAGCTCGGCCAACGCCTGGAGTCACTCGCCCCCAAGGCGTGGCGCTGGCAAGGGCGTACCGTCAAACTCTTCGATGGCACCAGCGTCTCCATGCCCGATACCCCCAGCAACCAGGCCGCGTACCCGCAAAGCGGCAGACAAACAGTGGGCTTGGGCTTCCCCATGGTGCGCATTGGAGCCCTGATCGGCCTGGCCAGCGGAGCTGTGCTGGCCTACGGCCTGACCGCCCTGCGCGGCAAAGGCACGGGGGAGCAAACCGTGCTGCGTAGCCTGCTCGGGCACATCCAGCCCGGCGACATCATCCTGGCCGATGCCTTGCTGGCCACCTGGTGGCTCATCCAGGCCATCCAAAGCCGGGGTGCCGATGTCGTGATGCGCCAACACGGCAAGCGCACCAGCGACTTCAGCCAAGGCCAGATACTGGGCCCCGACGACCACCTGGTCGAATGGCGCCGTCCGCCCCGGCCTGAGTGGATGCAGCCGCAGGAGTACGCAGCCTTGCCCAAAACGCTGCGTATGCGCGAGGTGAAGGTCAAAGGCCGGGTGCTGGTCACACCCCTGCATGAGCCCGGCTACGCCAGTGCACAGGCGTTGGACCAGTTGTACGGCATGCGTTGGAGTATCGAGGTGGACTTTCGCTCACTCAAAGCCACCATGGCGATGGATGTGTTGCGCTGTAAATCCAAAGAGATGGTGGACAAGGAGATCGCCGCCTACATGCTGGCCTACAACCTGGTGCGCTGGTCCATGAGTGCCAGTGCGGCGTTGGCCGATGTGCTGCCGCGTGCGCTGAGTTTTGCGCAGGCCAGGCGCTTGTTGAGCGCGATGGCCATCGCCATGGTGGTGGGCAAGGGTCGCGCCCCACAGAATCTGTGCGACGTACTGCTACAGGGCATCGCTAGCGGCAAACTGGTGCAGCGACCGGGGCGCATTGAGCCCAGGGCAAAGAAGCGAAGACCGAAGCCTTTGCCACTACTGAACACGCCTCGCACAGCAGCCAGGGCTGCGATTCGCATGCGACGGGGCTTATCCTAGTGGCATGAGG
>NZ_JBWMAU010000041.1:0-1287 GCF_056521445.1 Rhodoferax sp. LB1P47
GGTAAGTGAGAAAGCTTGCCAGCAATCAAGAAGGCCATAGCGATGAAGTGGTCGGTTGTGCCGTAGCCACGGGCCTTGGCTTTGGCCGCTTGCAGCAATGAATTCACAGCCTCTACGTAGCCCGTGTGCAAGTGGGATGCATCAAACGCCTTGAGGATTCCCGCCCAGTGCTGTTTGATGGTTTTGGCCAAGTCCTTGATGGGGTGCAACTGGGAGCGCTGCGCCCAGTGCAACCATTTCTTCAAAGCCAACGTACTCTGGGCCGCATCGGTGCGGCTGTTTCTATAGATGTCGCGCAACGCCTCCTTGATGCGCCATGCCCGGGCCGTCTTCAATCGGCTGTGGGGCATCCAATCCATCTTGCCCTGCTCCTTGGCCGTCCACTTGGCTTTGTCTTTGAGCCAGACCCAGCGCGTCTTCTTGAGCCAGCTCTCATCCCTGGCCTCCTCGCGCCGCACCGCATCCACGGCCTTGTTGGCGAGTTGCACGACATGGAAGCCGTCAAAGGCCACTGCCGCCGTGGGTAGGTGCTTGGCGGCCCCGGCGATGAAGGCTTTGGACATGTCCATGCAGACCACCTCAATGGCCTCAGGTCTGCCTTGGTGGGTTTGGAAGTCTTCTGTAAAGCGCTGTACCGTACTGGCATCTTTGCCGGGTGTGGCGTAGATCAGCCGTCCGTTAGCCAGGTCGTGCACCAGCGTGATGTAGCTGTGGCCTTTGGCGCAGGAGGTCTCGTCAATGCCGATGACTTTGACGTCGGCATAGCTTTCTTTGGCGCGGGCCAGTGCGACGTGCGCATCGATTTGTCGCCACAAGGCGTTGTCCGAGCAACGCAGAATGCGCGCACAGGCCGAGACGGGCATCTCGCGTGCCAGCGTCAAGGCCAGGGCCTCGAACATGAGTGTGAAACGGCTGCCTTCGCGGGCCCAGGGGACACCCAGTTGGGTGGTGCCTTGGCAGGCGCTGCAAGAGACGCGGGGCAGCTCACAGTGGACGTGGGCTTCAAACTGGAAGAAGTCTAGGTGGCGCCAGCTGCGCTGGCGATGGTCGTGGATCTTTTGCGCGGCAGCACCACAGGCCGGGCACGCTGCACTGTTGGCTCGCCAGACGACGTACAGGTCAATCCGGCTACGTGCGACATCCAGTGCCACACGCTCAACCTCCCAGGGGGCTGACAGTCCCAGTGCTTGGCAAAATAACGCTTCTTGCATTTGTGTTTCTCCTTTGGGATTGGATGTCAACACAATTTTCTAGCCCGTGGTGCGCCACCCGAAACGGAAGAGAGCC
>NZ_JBWMAU010000042.1:0-1185 GCF_056521445.1 Rhodoferax sp. LB1P47
AAAAATGGGAAAAGAAAAGTTCACACGTACCAAGCCCCACGTCAATGTGGGCACCATCGGCCACGTTGACCACGGCAAAACCACCCTGACCGCCGCCATCACCACCGTGTTGGCAGCCAAGTTCGGTGGCCAGGCCAAGGCCTATGACCAAATCGACGCAGCGCCCGAAGAAAAAGCGCGCGGTATTACCATCAATACCGCCCACGTCGAATACGAAACCGCCAACCGCCATTACGCCCACGTTGATTGCCCAGGCCATGCTGACTATGTGAAGAACATGATCACGGGTGCTGCCCAGATGGACGGCGCAATTTTGGTGTGCTCGGCTGCTGACGGCCCTATGCCCCAGACCCGCGAACACATCCTGTTGGCCCGCCAGGTTGGCGTGCCTTACATCATCGTGTTCCTGAACAAGTGCGACATGGTCGATGATGCCGAGCTGCTCGAACTCGTTGAAATGGAAGTTCGCGAGCTGCTCGACAAGTACGATTTCCCTGGTGACTCCACCCCCATCATCCACGGCTCGGCTAAGCTGGCCATGGAAGGCGACAAGGGTCCCCTGGGCGAAGAAGCCATTCTCAAGCTGGCCGAAGCACTCGACACTTACATCCCCATGCCTGAGCGTGCAGTTGACGGCGCATTCCTGATGCCCGTGGAAGACGTGTTCTCGATCTCTGGCCGTGGCACTGTGGTGACCGGTCGTATCGAGCGCGGTATCGTCAAGGTCGGTGAAGAAATCGAAATCGTCGGTATCAGCGTGACCCAAAAGACCACCTGCACCGGCGTGGAAATGTTCCGCAAACTGCTGGACCAAGGCCAAGCTGGCGACAACGTCGGCATCTTGCTGCGCGGCACCAAGCGTGAAGACGTGCAGCGCGGTCAAGTGCTGTGCAAGCCCAATTCGATCAAGCCACACACGCATTTCACTTCTGAGATCTACGTGCTGAGCAAAGACGAAGGCGGCCGCCACACGCCTTTCTTCAACAACTACCGTCCCCAGTTCTACTTCCGTACCACGGACGTGACCGGTGCGATCGAGTTGCCAGAAGGCAAGGAAATGGTTATGCCGGGCGATAACGTGTCGATCACCGTCAAGCTGATCAACCCCATCGCCATGGAAGAAGGTCTGCGCTTCGCTATCCGCGAAGGCGGCAAGACCGTCGGCGCCGGTGTGGTTGCCAAGAT
>NZ_JBWMAU010000004.1:0-252562 GCF_056521445.1 Rhodoferax sp. LB1P47
TTGGTATCCTGCAACTGGGCTGAGTCCTTGTGGTGTCTGGTTCGTTTTGCAACTCCAGGCTATCACTGTCCAGGGCTCAGCCCACCCAGGTTTCAGGGGTACTTCTTCTTATCCTAGTGGCATGAGGGTCAGAGCCCAAATGCGGGTAGAGCGCCCCTCGCCAATCAGGTTTTCAGCGCGCAATTGGGATCTGACCCCCATTGGCTACTAAAAACATCTCGACATGCGGAATCCCCACCTCCGCATAGACCTCGCCTCTCTTTGTGAACCCCAGCCGCTCGTAAAACCCCTGTGCGCTGGTCTGGGCGTGCAGGCACACCTCTGTATCGCCCCGTTCTTGGGCCGCTTGCACCAAAGCCTCCAGCACCTGCTGGCCCAGGCCGCTGCCGCGCAAGTTGGACAGTACCGCCATACGCCCGATGCGCCCCACGCCTGGCGCGTGCACCAGCAGGCGACCGGTGGCAACGGGTTCTCCCTGGGCATCGTAAATAACGGCGTGCACAGCAGTCTGGTCGGCCACGTCCCACTCCAACTCGGCGGGGATGTTTTGCTCGTGCACGAAAACAGCGGTGCGTACCCGGGCGGCTTGTGTCCCGAGTTGGCTCCAGGGGCCGATGGAGAGCTTGGTGGTCATAGATTGAATGCGTTACGTAGCGCCTGTGCAGCAGCTTGGTGGGCCTGTTTGGCCTCAGGTATTGCCCGGCCCATTTTGATGAATTCGTGGGTCACGCCCCGGTAGATGTCCAGATCGACCGGCACCCCGGCCAGCCGCAGCTTGTCGGCGTAGAGCAGGCCCTCGTCCACCAGCGGGTCGCATTCGGCCAAGCCGAACCAGGCAGGGGCCACGCCGTCTACGTCGGGGGCCTCCAGCGGAGCGAAGCGCCAGTCTTCATAGTCGGCCGGGGCGCGCAAATACTGGTTGAAAAAGAAGTGGATGTGTTCGCGCTCCAACAACAGGCCGCTGGCGAAGCGGCTGTGCGAGGGTGTATCGGCATAGGCTGCACAGCCGGGGTAGAACAGCAGTTGCAGGGCCAGAGGTAACTGCGCGTCGCGGGCCTGGATGGCGCAGACCGCCGCCAACGTGCCGCCTGCGCTGTCGCCGCCCACGGCCACACCGGTGCAGTCGGCTTGCGTGGCCAACCAGGCCAGTGCGTCCCAGGCATCGTCCACAGCAGTGGGAAAGCGGTGCTCGGGGGCCATGCGGTAGCCCAGCGACACCACAGCGCAGCCACTAAGGCGGCTGAGTTCGCGGCACAGGATGTCGTGGGTGTTGACGCTGCCCACCATGAAGCCGCCGCCGTGCAGGTAGAGCAAGGTGGGCAAGGGCCCGAAAGATGGCGCATAGCGCCGGGCGGGCAAGGCAAAGCCGTCGCGGGCCGGGATGGTGAAGTTATCCACCCGGGCCAGCGGGGCCTTGGGCACTTCCAGCATGCCCGCGCCGATTTCATAGGCATCGCGGGCTTGCTGGGGCGTGAGCAAATGCATGGGCGTGCGGCGGGCGCGGCCCATGCGCTGGAGTACGCCTGCCATCGCGGGGGTCAGTAGAGCTTTGTGCATGGGGCTTGATCGTAACGGTGTGCTGTCACGGTTTTGCCATCCAGATCTTTTCTACTCGGGGTTTTATCCAAACCCTAAGCCCATGCACATCCAGGAGCGCGCCCAAAGCCGGGGCGAAGAAATCGCCAACACGCTGAGCCACGGCCTCGCGCTGGCAGCCGCGCTGGTGGGCCTGCCGTTTTTGTTGCTGGCGGCAGGGCCGCATTTGCTGGGCGCCAGCATATTTGGAGCGACGCTGCTGCTGCTGTACCTGTCGTCCACCCTGTACCACGCGCTGCCAGCAGGGCGGGCCAAGCAGGTGTGGCTGCAGGTGGATTACGGGGCGATTTATTTCTTTATTGCGGGCAGTTACACGCCGTTTGCCCTCAGCGCGTTGTCGGCCACATCGGGCGTGTGGGGTTGGACGCTGTTTGCGCTGGTCTGGCTGCTGGCGATTGCGGGCACGGTCTTGAAGGTGTTGGGCCGTTTGTCGCACCCCTGGTTGTCTACCGGGCTGTACGTGGCGATGGGCTGGCTGGTGCTGGTGGCGGCTGTGCCGTTGGTGGGGCAGTTGTCGGCGCAAGGCCTGGCCTGGCTGGTGGCAGGGGGCGTGGCCTACACCGCAGGGGTGGTTTTCTTTGCGCTGGACGGGCGCTGGCGCTATGCCCATGCGGTGTGGCATGGCTTTGTGGTGCTGGGCAGCGCCTGCCATGCGGGCGCTGTCTTGTCACATTTTTGAAACCCAAACGTCATGGTTTGGGGGGGGCGCGTCGGGTTCAATACGGGTATTCCCATACCAACCCGAGGATTTCCCCATGAATGCAATCAAAGAAGCCCAAAAATTCATCGCCAAACACCCTGAATCTGACGCGGCCCGCACGCTGGCCCAACTGGTGCTGACGCTGGAATCCACCGAGTCGTTTCCGCTGGACAAGCTGTACGCGCTGGACCTGGACCGCTTTGATCTGGCGTTGGACATCCTGAAGGAATGGCGGCTAGACCGCTACATCGCGGGCAAGTCCAAGCTGTACGACCTGTCTTTGCAAATCCAGGAGCAAGGCCCGCAAGACCGTACATCCCATTTTGGCGAGCTAATCTAAGTATCTTATTGGCCTCTAGCGCATATAGAATATGCGTTAGTAGCTATTATTTAAATAGCAACTTCAGACAAAAGCGCCCAGATCCGTTTTGGCCGACCAGTCCAACGGGTCTTGCTGCAACACCATGTCGATGTCCAGCCCCAGCGCCAGCCCGACCTCGCCGGGGTAGCTGCCGACCAGCGCACTCTCATCGAGCTCAACCTCTTTGGCCCGTGCGCGCCAAGCCGCCAGGTGCACCACGCCCGCCAGGGGTTCGTACACGCCGTGCTCGAACGGGGAAATCTGGGATTGCAGGGTATCGACAATGCGGTCGGGAAACTGCCATTTGCGGGCGAAACCTGCGCCCACATCGGCATAGCAAAAGCCCAGGCGCTTGGTCTCCAGCCGGGCGCGGCGCAGGTCCAGCGGCAGCACCTGCTGGTTCAGCGCCGCCATCTCGGCAGGCAGACCCATGTGCAGCACCAGTTCGCCCACGGCGTGCACCAGTCCTGCCGTAAACGCGGTGGCTGGGTTGTGCCGCACCGCGCCTGCCAGCGCCCTTGAGAGCTTGGCCACGTTCAGGCTGTAGCGCCAAAACTGCTGCAAATTAACCCCCGGCACGGCCCGAAAGCTCAGGCCCAGCGCCGCTGCCTGGGCCAGGCTGCGCAGGTGGTCCACCCCCAAAATCGCCAATGCTTCAGGGATGCTGCTGACCTTGCGCGACAGGTTGAACATGGCCGAATTGGCCAGTGTGAGCAGCCGCGTGGTCAGCGCCGGGTCGGTGCCAATCACCTGCCCGAGTTTGCGTAAATCGGGTTCGGGGCGAGCCAACTCGCTGAGCAGCAGCGCCACCGCTTTGGGGATGCTGGGCAAGGCCGCTTCGGAGGCTAGCAGGTCGTTTAACTCCATAGGGGCTGGTTCCTAGCGTGGGGGATGGTGCATGGTAAGGGATTCAGCCCTCACCCCGGCCCTCTCCCGTGGACGGGAGAGGGAGAAAAACCCTAGCGTTTTTGCAGTTTGGCGAAAGCCGAGGCCATTGCGGATTGGGCGGGTGTTTCACTGCGGCGTGGGGCTTGCTGGCCACGCGCTGCGCCTTCAAAGCGGTTGTCACGGGGCGCGTCGCTGCGGGCCGGGGCGTCACCCAGCTTCATGCTCAGGGCAATGCGCTTGCGGACCACGTCCACCTCGACCACGCGCACCTTGACGATGTCGCCGGTCTTGACGACTTCGCGGGCATCGGTGGTGAACTTGTGGCTGAGCTGGCTCACATGGACCAGGCCGTCCTGGTGCACGCCCAGATCCACAAACGCGCCGAAAGCCGCCACGTTGCTCACCGTGCCCTCCAAGATCATGCCCTCGACCAGGTCCTTGATGTTTTCCACGCCGTCGTTGAAGCGGGCCACCTTGAAGTCGGGGCGCGGGTCGCGGCCGGGCTTTTCCAGCTCGGCGATGATGTCCTTGACGGTGATCACGCCAAATTTTTCATTTGCAAACAGCTCGGGCCGCAGGGTTTTGAGCATGTCGGCACGGCCCATCAGCTCGGTGACGGGCTTGGCGGTTTGCTTGATGATGTCTTGCACCAGCGGATAGGTTTCGGGGTGCACGCCAGTCATGTCCAGCGGGTTGTCGCCGCCGCGAATGCGCAAAAAGCCAGCGCTCTGCTCAAAGGTCTTGGCCCCCAGGCCGCTGACTTCCATGAGCTGCTTGCGGTTTTTGAATGCGCCATTGGCTTCGCGCCAGCGCACCACCGCCTTCGCCACCGTGGCCGACAGGCCGGACACCCGCGTCAGCAGCGGCACGCTGGCCGTATTCAAATCCACACCGACCGAGTTCACGCAGTCTTCCACCACCGCCTCCAGGCTGCGGGCCAGGTCGTTTTGGCTCACGTCGTGCTGGTACTGGCCCACGCCGATGGATTTAGGGTCGATCTTCACCAGCTCGGCCAGCGGGTCTTGCAAGCGGCGGGCGATGCTGGCGGCACCGCGCAGGCTTACGTCTACATCCGGCATTTCTTGCGAGGCAAATTCGCTGGCGGAGTACACCGAAGCGCCCGCCTCGCTGACCACCACGCGCTGCATGGCCGTCTTGGGTGCGCCGCTAGGGTCTACGTGCTTTTCCAGCAGCTTCATCAAATCGGCGGCCAGCTTGTCGGTTTCGCGGCTGGCCGTGCCGTTGCCGATGGCGATCAGGTTCACGCCGTGCTTGATGCACAGCTTGCCCAAGGTGTGCAGCGAGCCTTCCCAGTCGCGCTTAGGCTCGTGCGGGAAGACGGTGGCGGTTTCCACCAGCTTGCCGGTGGTGTCCACCACCGCCACCTTCACGCCGGTGCGGATGCCGGGGTCTAGTCCCAGCACCACGCGCGGGCCGGCGGGTGCAGCCAGCAGCAGGTCGCGCAGGTTGTCGGCAAACACTTTGATGGCCACCTTCTCGGCATCTTCGCGCAGCTTGGCGAACAGATCGCGCTCGGTGGACAGGCTGAGCTTGACGCGCCAGGTCCAGGCCACGCATTTGCGCAGCAAATCATCGGCCGGGCGGCTCTGGTGGCTCCAGCCCAAATGAATGGCAATACGGCCTTCGGCCAACGACGGTTTGCCGGGTTCGGGCTCCACCGGCAAGACCAGCTTGGCGTCCAAAAACTCCAGCCCACGCCCCCGGAACACGGCCAGCGCGCGGTGCGAGGGCACGCGGCCAATCGGCTCGTCGTAGTCGAAATAGTCGCGGAACTTGGCGATGTCGGGGTGGTTTTCGTCCTTGCCTGCGGCCAGTTTGCTGCGGAAAAGCCCCTCGTTCCAGAGCCAGCCGCGCAGGTTTTGCACCAAACCCGCGTCTTCGGCCCAGCGCTCGCTGAGGATGTCGCGCACGCCGTCCAGCACGGCCTGCACGGTGGTGAAGTCGTCGCCGTTTTCACCTTTTTCGGCCTTCACGAAGGGCTGGGCGGCATCGGCAGGCACCAGCAGCGGGTTCGTAAACAGCCGATCTGCCAGCGGCTCGATGCCAGACTCGCGGGCGATCTGGCCCTTGGTGCGGCGCTTGGTTTTGAAGGGCAGGTACAGGTCTTCCAGCTCCTGCTTGGTGCTGGCTGTGAACAGGGCGGCACGCAGCGCGTCGGTCATCTTGCCCTGCTCTTCGATGCTTTTGACTATTGCTTCGCGGCGGTCTTCGAGTTCGCGCAGGTAGCCCAGGCGGGTTTCCAGCTCGCGCAGCTGGATGTCGTCCAGCCCGCCGGTCACTTCTTTGCGGTAGCGGGCGATAAAGGGCACGGTGGCCCCGCCATCGAGCAGGTCTACGGCGGCGCGAACTTGCTCTTCGCGGGCTTTGATTTCAACGGCAAGTTGGCGAATGATTTTCTGCATGAACGGGGTCGGTTAAGAGACAAGGGCGAGAGTTTGCCACAGCCGCCCCATTGCCAAATTTATATAAAAATCGGCCTCTAGCGCTTATTCAACCTACGCAAGTAGCTATTTATTTAATAGCATTTGCCGGAGTTTGGTTTGCAGCGGGGTGTGTTCCGCGCCCCCCATGGCCACCCGCGCCAGGCTGCGGGCGGTTGCATCCAGCAGGTTGATTTCTTGCGCCACCTGCCCGGCTTCAAACACCCAGGCCACGTCGGCCAGGGCCAGCACATCGTCCACGTCGTGGGTGACCATCAGGGCCGGAATGCCCCACTGGCGGCGCACCAGAGCCAGTTCTTCGCGCAGGCTCTGGCGCAGGCTGGGGTGCAGCGCGGCGAAGGGCTCGTCCAGCAGCAGCACCTGCGGCTGGCAGGCCAAGGCCCGCGCCAGCGCCACCCGCTGCTGCTGCCCACCGGAGAGCGTGGCCGGACGGCTGTGGGCCAGCGCAGCGAGGCCAAAGCTGTCTAAAAGCGCTTGGATGTGGGCTTGCTCCGTGGACGACAGGCGGCGTTTGCGCCAGTTTTTCAAGCCGAAAGCGATGTTGTCGGCCACCGACAGGTGCGGAAACAGCGCGTAGTGTTGCGGCAGGTAGCCCACACGGCGCTGGGGCGTGGGCACGTTGATGCCCTGCCCTGCATCAAACAGCGTGCGCCCGTCCAGCCGGATGTGGCCGCGTGTGGGGCGCAGCAGCCCGGCAATCGCCTGCAAGGTCAGCGATTTGCCCGCCCCCGACGGCCCGTACAGCGCGGCAAACGGCGCAGCACTGGCAAAGCGCACCGCCAGATCGAAGCGCCTACGGCCATCGGTCACGTTAAGTTGAATGTCTACATCGATCAAGGTTTGCCGAAGCCGTATTTAGATAGAACCTGCTGGGCCGCATCGGTGAGCAGGAAGTTGACGAAATTCTGTGCCACGGCCTTCTGCGGGCTGTCGCTGACCACGGCAACCGGGTACGACACGGGGGTATGGCCAGGCGGGGTGAGAACGATTTTCACCTTGTCGCCGAACAATATGGCATCGGTGCGGTAAATGAGCCCGGCCTCCACTTCGCCGCGCGCCACGTAGTCCAGCACCTGGCGCACGCTGTCGGCTTGCACGAACTTGGGCTCCAGCTGCGTCCATAGGTTGGCGCTGGTGAGGGTTTGCTGGGTGTAGCGGCCGGCAGGTACGGTGGCGGGCTTGCCGATGGCGATTTTGCGCACGGCGGGGCTGGTGAGGTCTTGCAGGGTCTTGAGGCCGGGGCCATCTTGGCCGGGCTCGACCAGCACCAGGCTGTTGGTGGCGAAGTTCTTGCGGCTGGCGGGCACGATGAGGTTTTGCGCCATAGCCCGGTCCATCGTGTCCTGGTCGGCACTGGCGAATACGTCCACCGGTGCGCCTTGGCGGATTTGCTGCAACAGTACGCCGGACGCGGCAAAGTTGAAGCGCACCGTGGTACCGGGCTGGCGGGCCTCGAACTGGCGGCCTAGCTCTTTGAAGGCATCGGTCAAGCTGGCGGCGGTGGAGACGGTGATTTGCTGGGCGGATACCGCCAACGGCAGGAGCAGAAAAAGGCTAATCCATCGCATGGGCATTACCGGAATGAGAAAAAGCGGTTCGACAACACCAGCACGGTGATCGACAGCACCGAAGTGATGGCCACCAGCAACAGCGCCAGGTCGTCTTGCCCGGCCTGCACGGAGTCGTAAATGGCCATCGACAGGGTTTGCGTTTGCTGCGGAATCGAGCCCGCCACCATCAGCGACGCGCCAAATTCGCCCATCGCGCGGGCAAAGGCCAGCAGCATGCCCGCCAGAATACCGGGCCAGGCAAGCGGCAAGGTGACGCGCAAAAAGACCGACAACGGGCTTTGGCGCAGCGTGCTGGCCGCCGCCTCCAACGAACGGTCCACCCCGGCAAAGGCCGCGCTGGCCGACTTGAGCACCAGCGGCAAGGCGACGATGCTAGACGCCACCACCGCGCCGTGCCAGCTAAAAATGATCGTGTAGTCCAGGTGCGCCCGCAGCCAGCTGCCCAGCGGGCTGCGCCGCCCGGCCGCGACCAAAATGGCGTAGCCAATCACCGTGGGCGGCAGCACCAGCGGCAGCATGCACACGGCTTCCAACACGCCGCTGCCGGGGAATTGTTTGCGGGCAAAGACCCAGCCGAGGGCGATGCCCGCGATGGTGGCAAACAGCGTCGCCACCGCCGCCACCTTGAGCGACAAGATGAGCGGAAACCAGTCCATAGAGGCGAGGAGCGCTTGCATGGTCGGCATTGTAGCGGGCCAGTTTTAAGCTAAATAGGCTGCTAGCGCATATCCCACCTGCACAAGCAGCTATTAATATAGGAGCTTAGGCTAGCGCCAAATCCACAATGCCCTGCGCTTCGGTGGTGATGCGGCGCAGGTGCTCCTCGCCGTGGAAGCTTTCGGCGTAGATTTTGTAGATGTTCTCGGTGCCGGAGGGGCGTGCGGCGAACCAGCCGTTTTCGGTCATCACCTTCAGGCCGCCCAGGCTGGCACCGTTGCCGGGGGCGGTGGTCAGCACTTGGGTGATGGGCTCGCCCGCCAGCTCGGCGCTGGTGATTTGCTGCGGGGTGAGTTTGCCGAGCTTCTTTTTTTGCTCGGGTGTGGCGGGGGCGTCGATGCGGTCGTAGGCGGGCGCGCCGAACGCATCGGTCAGCAGTTTGTACGACTCGCCGGGGTCGCGGCCGGTGCGGGCGATCATTTCGGCCGACAGCAAGGCGGGCACCAGACCGTCTTTGTCGGTGGTCCAGACGCTGCCGTCATGCCGCAGGAAGGACGCGCCCGCGCTCTCCTCGCCCACAAAGCCCAGGCTGCCGTCGCACAGGCCGTTGGCAAACCACTTGAAGCCAACCGGCACCTCGAACAGATTGCGGCCCAGGCGCGCGGCCACGCGGTCGATCATGCTGCTGCTGACCAGGGTTTTGCCGATGCCGGCCTGCGGGCTCCAGCCGGGGCGGTTCTGGAACAGGTACTCGATACACACGGCCAGGTAATGGTTGGGCTGCACCAGGCCGCTGCTGCGGGTGACGATGCCGTGGCGGTCGTGGTCGGTGTCGCAGGCAAATGCGATGTCGTATTTGTCTTTGAGTCCGATCAACGAGGCCATGGCGTTTTTGCTGGACGGGTCCATGCGGATGCGGCCATCCCAGTCCATCGACATGAAGCGGAACGTGGCATCCACCTGCTCGCTCACCACGCTGAGGTTGAGCGCGTACTTTTCGGCAATGCGGGCCCAGTAGTGCACGCCCGCACCGCCCAGCGGGTCCACGCCCATGCGCACGCCCGCGCTGCGGATGAGGTCCATATCGATCACATTGGCCAAGTCAGCCACGTAGCTACTGACGTAATCGTGGCGGTGCGTGGTGTCGGCGCGCAGAGCCTGGGCGTAGGGCATGCGCTTCACGTCTTTCAGGCCGGTTTCCAGGTGCACGTTGGCGGCTTTTTCGATCCAGCCGGTGATGTCGCTGTCGGCCGGGCCGCCGTTGGTAGGGTTGTACTTGTAGCCGCCGTCTTCGGGCGGGTTGTGCGACGGGGTCATCAAAATGCCGTCGGCTAAACCCGAGGTGCGGCCTTTGTTGTAGACCAGGATGGCGTGCGACACGGCGGGCGTGGGGGTGTATTCATCGCCCTCGGCCAGCATCACATGCACGCCGTTGGCGGCCAGCACCTCCAGCGCAGTGGCCCCGGCGGGCTCGGACAAGGCGTGGGTGTCTAGCCCCAAAAACACCGGGCCGGTGATGCCGCTCTTGGCGCGGTATTCGCAGATAGCCTGGGTGATGGCCAGCACGTGCTGTTCGTTGAAGCTGCTGCTAAAAGCGCTGCCCCGGTGGCCCGAGGTGCCAAACGCCACGCGCTGGGTGCTGATGCCCGGGTCGGGCTGCTGGCTGTAGTAGGCAGTGACGAGGCGCGGCAGGTTGACCAGAAGAGAGAGCGGCGCGGTGTGGCCAGCCAGGGGATTGTGGGACATGGTGAAGCCATTTCTTTAATGCGGGGGTGTCTTGCCAAGACCCGGCAGCAGGTACTTGACACGCAATATTGAACCACAGCCACCCGGCATTTCTGTGCCGTTACAAGGTGATACTTTGATTAATTTAAAGCGCTTTGGATGCCGGGCAGCAGCTCGGCGGCGCGTTCAAAGTCGTAGTCGCGCAGGGCCCGGTCCAGCGGCTGGATGCGCTTGGCCCAGGGGGTCTTATTGAGCATGTCGATGCACTGCCCGCCTACGTCGATGGCATCGGCATCGTTGTTATCTACCAGGGTGACCAGTTGCACCAGCAGGCCGTGCAGCAGGGCCCGGTCGGCGGCCGACAGTTCGCCGATTTCGGCATCGGTGGCGGTTGAATGGTCGGGGTTGCCGCCCAGGCTGGCGATGCTGGTCAGCACCTGCGCCAGGGCCTGGGCGGTGGATGCCAGCAAGGGGGGCAGTGCGTCCGGTGCGTGCGGCGAGGTCAGGCAGGCGGCCTCCAGCTGGTCAGCGGCGGCATACAGCGCAAGCGCTCCGATATTGCCCGCCAGGCCCTTGAGGGTGTGGGCCTGGCGCACCAGGGTGTCGGCATCGCCGGTGGCCAGGGTGGCCTGAAAGCGTGGCACGAAGTCGTGCTCGCTGAGGGCAAATTTGCGCAGCATGCGCTGGTAGAAGTCCATATTGCCCGCCATCACCCGCAGGCCCGCACGCACGTCGATGCCGGGCATGTCGCCCAACTCGGCGCAGTCATCGGCCGGGGCCACGCTCTCGGGTGCGCGAAATGATGGCACGGCGCGCGGCGGCAGCCGGGGCATGTCCAGCGGCTGTGGCGGCACAGCGGCAGGTATTTCGGCCCGCACCACCCATTTGCCGATGGTGGCAAACATCGCGCCCACATCCAACGGCTTGGTGATGTGGTCGTTCATGCCCACGACCCGCACCCGCTCGCGGTCGCGGCTTTCGGTATTGGCGGTCATGGCGATGATGGGCAGCGTGGCAAAGCGTGGGTCCTGGCGCAGCAGCATCGTGGCGGCGTAGCCGTCCAGCACCGGCATCTGGCAGTCCATCAGCACCACATCAAACGGCTGGGCCCGCACCCTGTCTACCGCCTCTTGGCCGTTGTTGGCCACTTCGACCAGCACACCGACACCGGTGAGTAATTCAAAGGCCAGCTCCTGGTTGATTTCGTTGTCTTCCACCAGCAGCAGACGGATGCCGCGCAGCTTGGCCGAGCTCTCCCGGGCCCCTTCGCGCTTGGCCATCTGGCGGGATTTTTCGACATAAGCCTCGGTGCCGACGGCCTGGGTCAGCGTGTCGTACAGGGTGGACGCGGTGACCGGCTTGGTCAGCACGCTGTAGATGCCCACGCCCGACTGCTGCGCCGCCTGCAAGGCATCGACGCGGCTGTGGGCGGTGACCATCACCACTTTGGGCAGGATGATGCGGGGCTGGGCTTGCAGGCGCTTGAGGGTTTCGATGCCGTCCATCTGCGGCATCATCCAGTCGAGCAGGATCAGGTCGTAGGGCGTGCCCTTGCTTTGCGCCTTGGCGGTCAGGGCCACGGCGCTCATGCCGTTGTCGGTGGCATCCACTTGCAGGCCAAAGGCGGTGCTGAGGTGGGTCAGGATGTCGCGGGCGCTTTCGTTGTCGTCTACCACCAGCACGCGGGTGCGCTGGAAGTCGTCGCGGCGGGCGCTGCGGCGTTCAAAATCTTGCTCGGTCTGGCGCATCAGCCGGGCGGTGAAGTGGACGGTGCTGCCCACGCCCGGTGCGCTTTCTACCCAGATTTGTCCGTCCATCATCTCGGTCAGGGTTTTGGCAATGCTCAGGCCCAAGCCGGTGCCGCCATATTTGCGCGAGGTCGAGGTGTCGGCCTGGGTGAAGGCCTGGAACAGTTTTTGCTGCTGCTCCGGCGACATGCCAATGCCGGTATCGCGCACCCAAAAATGCAGGGTGACGTGTTTTTTGTCGGGCGCAATGGTGGGCGACTGCGCCAGCTCGACCCCCACCACAATCTCGCCTTGCGTGGTGAATTTGAGCGCATTGCCCGCCAGATTTAGCAAAATCTGGCCCAAGCGCACAGCGTCTCCCACCAGGGCCGACGGAATATTGGCGCGAGTATCGAATAAAAACTCGATGCCCTTGTCTTCCGCCTTGGGGCAGACCAGGTCGGCCACATGGCCCATCAACTGGTCTAGCTGGAAGTTGCCTATGTCCAGATCCAGCTTGCCGGCTTCGATTTTGGAAAAATCGAGTATGTCATTCAAGATGCCCAGCAAACTCGCCGCCGAGCTGCTGACTTTTTCGATGTAATTGCGCTGCTTGCGGCTGAGCTCGGTATTCAGCGCCAAGCTGCTCATACCGATGATCGCATTCATGGGGGTGCGGATTTCGTGGCTCATATTGGCCAGAAAATCCGATTTGGCGCGGTTCGAGTCCGCTACCGATTGCAGGGCCTTGGAGAGTGCGATTTCGGCCAGCTTGGCAGCGGTAATGTCCTGGGTCACGCCCTGCATCTGGAGCATCTGGTGCTGGCTGTCGCGCTGCACGTAAGCCAGGGTGTGCAGCCACACCACGCGGCCATCGCTGGGCCGTTTGTAGGGGTACGTCGCATCCAACACCGCCGTACGCCCGGCAACGGCGTCGTCAAAACTTTGCCGGACGGCGGCGGCAAGCAGCGGGTCGGCATCGGCCATGCGGCTCCACATCTCGGACTCGGCGCTGTACTGCCAGTGCGGCGGCCGCAGTGCTTCGCCGCACATCGAGGCATAGCGCTCGGAGGACACCAGCACATCCGGCTGCGCCGCGTGGAGTTGCCAATGGCCGGACTGGGTGAGTTCCAACGTCTGCTCAAGCAGCTGTTGGGCTGGCTGTAGCGTGTGTGCGGTTTGCATGGTGGATCCTCCCGTTTTCATGGATACGGGCGCAGCTTACTACGCCCTACCCCACCATCCAGCCTACATTACGCTGCCCGCAGCACGTAGCCGATACGCGGAAAGTGCACATGCACCGTGCCCGCCCGCGCGTCCACCCGGCGCAGCGTCATGTGCATGCGGGTGGCGGCCACCAGTGCGCCTTCCGTAGCCTCGGTGCCAAAGCTCTCGGCGTGGATGCGGACCTGGCTGCCCAGCGGGATGCCGTGGTCGTCCTGGAACACCTCGTCCGCCAGGGCCACCGGCGAAGCCGCAGCCGCCACGGCAATTGCGTCCGCCGCAGTCAGCCGTCCGGCCTCGCTCTGGGCAAATCCGGCCATGCGGTCCATCCAGGCAAGCACGCTGGGGGTGGCATCCAAAATGCCTGCAATACCGGACACATGCACCCGGGTGAACCACAGCGGCGCGTAGGCCGCAAAGTCGGCCAGACAGGCCACATGGCCCACCAGAAACGGCTGGTCTTCCAGCATGGTGGCCAAGCGGCGCAAATAGGATTTGTAGGCCGTGGTGGCGTCCCCCACCCGGATGCGCGGGGCGCTGCCGACCATCTTGGCCCGGTCGTCGGCAAAGGCCTGGGCGAAGCCGGGCGGCACTTGACCAAACATCTGTTCGCGGCCCTTGGGCTGGAAGTTGTAGGCCATCGCCGTGGTGAACAGCGTGGTGTCGGCCCACTGCGCCAGCACCCGTGCCAGCCCTTTGTGGGTGGCGGGCGACAGGGATGGCGTGGGCTGGCGGTGCTCCAGCACATCGCAGATCAGGGCGGTGTCGCAGTAGATGTCGGCCCCGATTTGCAGAATGGGGGTTTTACGGTAGCCGCCTGTGAGCGCCTCGACATCCGGCTTGGGTGCTATGGGCGGCACGTTGACCGACTGCCAAGCAAGTTGTTTGAAGGCCAGCACCCGGCGGATTTTTTCGGCAAAGGGCGAGGTTTTGTAGTGGTGCAAGATCAGGTCGGCCATGGGGGTCTCCGTTATTTTTGGTGCGAATTCATCCGCGAACGCAGGTAAATCAAAACCGCCCCCAGGGCCGCCGCAATGCCGCCCCACACCACCAGGGCTAGCCCTAGGTCATCGTCGGCCCGCTGGGTAAACAGGCCCAGCACCAGCGTCAGCAGCCCGCCGTACAGCAAGATCCAGATGGTGTTTTCGACCCGGGAAATGGTTTTTTCGGTGAACATGGGCGCACTGTAACCCCGTGGCTGGTCGTACGCCATATTTACAAGAAAAAGGCTGCTAGCGCAGGTGGTATATGCGCCAGCAGCTACTATTTTTATAGTACTTCAAAGACGCCCGCCGCGCCCATGCCGCCGCCTATGCACATGGTGACGCAGACCCGCTTGGCGCCGCGCCGCTTGCCTTCGATCAGCGCGTGGCCGGTCAGGCGCTGGCCGCTCACGCCGTAGGGGTGGCCCACGGCAATGGCGCCACCGTTCACGTTCAGGCGGTCGGCGGGGATGCCCAGCTTGTCGCGGCAGTAGATCACCTGCACGGCGAAGGCTTCGTTCAGCTCCCACAGGTCGATGTCGCTGACCTTCAAGCCCAGGCGCTTGAGCACTTTGGGGATGGCGAACACGGGGCCAATGCCCATTTCGTCCGGCTCGCAGCCCGCCACCGCAAAGCCCAAAAAGCGGCCCAGCGGCTGCAGCCCGCGCTGGCTGGCCAGGGTCTCGTTCATCACCACCACCGCGCCGCCGCCGTCAGAGAACTGGCTGGCGTTGCCCGCCGTGATCAAGCCGCCCGGCATGGCTGAGCGCAGCCCGGCAATGCCCTCGGCCGTGGTGCCGTCGCGGATGCCTTCGTCCTGGCTCACGGTCACTTCCTTGGTCATCAAACCGCGTACTTTGTCGGCCACGCCCATCGTCACCGTGATGGGCGCAATCTCGGCGGCAAACAGCCCGGCAGCCTGCGCAGCCACGGCCCGCTGCTGGCTGGCCGCGCCGTAGGCGTCCATCTGTTCGCGGCCGATGCCGTAGCGCTGGGCCACCAGCTCGGCGGTTTGCAGCATGTTCCAGTAGATCTCGGGCTTGTTTTTGACCAGCCAGGGGTCGGTGAGCATGTGGGTGTTCATCTCTTGCTGCACGCAGGAAATGCTCTCCACCCCGCCCGCCACATACACATCGCCCTCGTTGGCAATGATGCGCTGCGCAGCCATCGCAATGGTTTGCAGGCCGGACGAGCAAAAACGGTTCACGGTGACACCCGATGTCGTCACCGGGCAGCCTGCGCGCAGGGCGATCTGGCGGGCGATATTGGCCCCGGTGGCCCCCTCGGGCGTGGCGCAGCCCATGATCACGTCATCGACCTCTGCGGCCTCTATCCCTGCACGCTGGATGGCGTGCTGCACGGCGTGGCCGCCCAGGGTGGCCCCGTGGGTCATGTTGAAAGAGCCCTTCCAGCTTTTGGCCAAGGGGGTGCGGGCGGTGGAAACGATTACGGCGGCGGTCATGTTCTGTATTCCTTAGATGAAGGTTTGGCCGTCGGCGGCCAGGCGTGCCAGCAAGGGCGCGGGAGTCCAAAAGGCGGCATCGTCCAGCGGGTTCTGGGCGAAGCGCTGCATGGCCTGCACCACGTTGAACAGCCCGATCTCATTGGCGTAGTGCATGGGGCCACCCCGGTAAATCGGGAAGCCGTAGCCGGTGAGATACACCATGTCGATGTCGCCGGATTTGGAGGCAATGCCCTCCTCCAGAATGTGCGCGGCCTCGTTCACCATCGCAAACACCAGGCGCTGCACGATCTCTTCGTCACCAATTTTGCGCGGCGTGGTGCCTAGCGACGCACGGTGATCCGTCACCATCTTCTCGACCAACGCGCTAGGCATCGCATCGCGCTTGCCCGTTTGGTAGTCGTACCAGCCCGCGCCGGTCTTCTGGCCAAAGCGGCCCATCTCGCACAGCAGATCCGCTGTTTTGCTGTGCTTCTGGCCGGGTTGTTCCACGTACTTGCGTTTGCGGATGGCCCAGCCGATGTCGTTGCCTGCCAGGTCGCCCATGCGGAACGGGCCCATCGCCATGCCGAACTTTTCCATCGCCTTGTCCACCTGTGCGGGAGTGCAGCCTTCGTCCAGCAAAAAGCCCGCCTGCCGGCCATATTGCTCGATCATGCGGTTGCCGATAAAGCCATCGCACACGCCGGATACCACCGAGGTTTTCTTGATCTTCTTGCCCAGCGCCAGCACGGTGGCCAGCACGTCTTTGGCGGTGGCTTGGCCGCGCACCACTTCCAGCAGCTTCATCACATTGGCAGGGCTGAAGAAATGCGTGCCCACCACGTCTTGCGGGCGTTGGGTGAAATTAGCGATCTGGTCCAGGTCCAGCGTGGAGGTGTTGCTGGCCAGAATCGCGCCGGGTTTCATCACGCGGTCCAGCTCTTGGAACACGGCTTTTTTGACGCCCATGTCTTCAAACACGGCTTCGATCACCATGTCGGCCTCGCCCAGGTCGTCGTAATTCAGCGTGGTGCTTAGCAGGGCCATCCGCTGGTCTAGCTTTTCTTGTGTGAGCTTGCCCTTGGTGACTTGCGACGCGTAATTTTTGCGGATGGTGGCCACGCCGCGCTCCAGCGCTTCGGGCTTGGCCTCCAGCATCTTCACCGGAATGCCCGCGTTCAGGAAGTTCATGGCAATGCCGCCGCCCATCGTGCCAGCGCCGATGACTGCTATGCTGTTAATAGCACGTTGCGCAGTATCGGCGGGCACGTCAGGCACTTTAGAGGCTGCACGCTCGGCCGCAAAGATGTGCCGCAGGGCGCGGCTCTCGGGGCTCCACATCAGGTTCAAGAAGGTGCTGAGTTCAAACGCCATGCCGGCGTCAAACTTTTGCTTGGTGGCGGCCTCCACCGCGTCCACGCACTTCAGCGGGGCCGGGTAGTTCTTCGCCATGCCTTTGACCATGTTGCGGGCAAACTGAAAGTAGGCATCGCCCTGCGGGTGCTTGCATTTCAAATTGCGCACCAGCGGCAAGGGGCGCACGTCGGCAACCGTTTGGGCGAAGGCCAGGGCTTCTTCCATCAGCGAATCTGCCGACGCGGCCAGTTTGTCAAACAGCTTTTGGCCGGGCAGCGATGCCAGCAGCTCGCTCTTGACCGGTTCGCCGCTGACGATCATGTTCAGCGCCGCCTCCACCCCCAGCACCCGGGGCAGCCGCTGCGTGCCGCCCGCGCCGGGGATCAGCCCGAGCTTGACCTCGGGCAGCGCCACATTGCAGCCGGGTGCGGCAATGCGGTAGTGGCAACCCAAAGCCGTCTCCAGCCCGCCGCCCATGCACACCGAGTGGATGGCCGCAATGACCGGCTTGGCCGAGTGCTCGATGGCCAAAATCATGCTCAGCAGATTCGGCTCCTGCATCGCCTGCGGCGTGTCGAATTCCTTGATGTCCGCCCCGCCCGAAAACGCCTTGCCCGCGCCGGTGAGGACGATGGCCGCTACATTGGCATCGGCATTTGCCTGCGCCAGCCCGCCGGTCACGGCGCGGCGGGTTGCCAAGCCCAAGCCGTTGACCGGCGGGT
The DNA here is from genome assembly GCF_056521445.1 of Rhodoferax sp. LB1P47. NCBI lineage: Bacteria > Pseudomonadati > Pseudomonadota > Betaproteobacteria > Burkholderiales > Comamonadaceae > Rhodoferax > Rhodoferax sp. LB1P47. Next base: position 17,417 of record NZ_JBWMAU010000004.1, read on the forward strand.
TGTTCAGCGTGATCACAGCGATGTTGCCGTGGACTTGGTAAAGAACGGGGGAGGAAGGGTTGGGAGCCGTCATGCGTACACCTCGAAGTTGAAATAGAACGATCGTTCGATTTTTATTCTAGGGTGCTTGCGTGACGGGGTGTGAGCTGGTTTGTCCCAGTTGGGACAGGAAATGCGAGGCCCATCAGTTCTTTATAATAGCCACTGTTAATGTAATAATTCATACATTAATAAGGCATATCTATGGTGACAAAGAAGCGCTCTCTATCTGCGTTTGACCAGATCCGTCTGCGGGCCATCCTGCAAACCGCCACCCTCGCGGCGTTGATGGATTCCCGCCGCTGGGAGCCCGGCGACATCGCCTTCCAGGGCGGCACATCATTGCACTTGGCGCACGGCTCGGCCCGTTTCAGCGAAGACCTGGACTTCATGGTGCGTGGGGGTTTGTCGATGGACGGGCTGTCCAAAGAAGTACAAAAAAAGCTGCGGCTGCCAGCGGACATTCCGGCCGACTTGCAGGTATCTGTGACCCCTGGCCGCGATGCCCGCAACCCCCACATTTTTTACGTCACGCTCAGCGGCCCCAGCGTGCTGCACAGCGTGAAGGTCAAGATTGAGCTATGGACCACCGATGCAGCCGCGCTGAAATCATTGCGGCTCGTGGTGTCCACCGTGGCATCCAGCGCGGGTCAGGCCTTCGTACCCACGCTCACCCTGCCCGAAATATTGGCCGACAAGGTCTATGCGCTGGGGGCGCGCAAACGCATCAAACCCCGGGACATCTTTGACCTGTGGTGGCTACACGATAAACACACCGTGCCTCTGCCGCCCGATGCCCTGCGCACCCGGCTGGCAATTTATCCGGCAGACAGTGGCGGTATGGCCGCCACGGCCCAGGCCTGGCTGGACAACGCCGCGCTGCGCCTTGCCGATCTGCGTGCACCCGCCACGGCCAGCACCGTGGCCGCCGACTTGCAACGCTGGCTGCCGTCCTCCTGGCCAATGGATGCGCAGGTGGCGGCAAATATGGTGGAGGTTGCCTTCGGCTATCTGGAAACCGGCCTGCACGACATGCAAACTATCGCTAGCCAGCTATGAGCTACACCTCGGCCAGCCAGCGCTTGCTGCAGATCCCGGATGTCTTCACCGGCAGCGACTTGACCATCCTGTGCGGCTGGACCTCGGCCATCGCCTCTAGTTACCTGGCCCAGTGGCGCAAGGCGGGGCTGGTGCGCTCCTTGGGGGGGCGCTCGGACGTGCACATGAACCTGGTGCGCAACCGGCATGTCCACCCCGATCTGGCATTGCGCCGGGCCTTTCCCCGCGCGGTCAAGGTGGGTGTGGATGTGCTGCGCGATGCCGGTTGGACCACCCAGATTGCCACGGTCACCGAAGTGGCCGTGCCCACCGGGAGCGGCCAGTACACGCTGCCCGGCTACGCCTTGGGCACCCGCACCGCCACCTGGTTCCGGGCGGTGACTCCCGGGGTGACGCAGGTGGTGCAAGGCATCTCCAGCTTGCAGCCCGCCTGGGCGCTTGCCGACATGCTGGCGCGCGCCCAGGACCGGCGAATTCGCCATGCCTGGCTGCTGGACCCGGAAGACATCGATCTGCACGCTGCACGCCAGGACAAGGACGCGGCACGGGCCATGCAGGCCCTGGGGCTGAACGTGGCAGACCTGGAGGATGCCGGGTACGAAGACTGCTACAGCACCTGGTTGAAACGGGCTAAACCGTAAGCCATTCGCTGCGCACAGCCGTCTCCGCACGCAACTGCGCGGGCGTGGCATCCAGCACGATCTGCCCCCGCCCCATCACCAGCACCCGGTCGGCCACCTCCAGCGCCAGCGCCTGCTTTTGTTCCACCAGCAGCACGGCAACACCCTGGTTTTTAAGCAGGCGTAGGGCCGCAGCGACCTGTTCCACCACCTGCGGGGCCAGGCCTTCCGTGGGCTCGTCAATGACCAGCAACTGGGGGTTGCCCATCAGCGCACGGCCCAGGGCCAGCATTTGCTGCTCGCCCCCCGAGAGCACGCCGCCGGGGGTGTGCTGGCGGGCCTTCAGGTGCGGAAACAGGCGGTAGACGGCATCAAAAGTCCACGGCCCCATGCCTTTTTGGCCGAGCAGCAGGTTGTGTTGCACGCTCAGGCGCGCAAAGATGTCGCGGGCCTCTGCCACATAGGCAATGCCTTGCTGGGCGATGGCAAACGGCGGCAGGCCCACCAGTTGCTTGCCGCGCCACAGGATGGAGCCCTCGCAGCGCACCAGGCCCAGCAGGGCTTTGGCGGTGGTGGAGCGGCCCGCACCGTTGCGCCCCAGCAGGGCTACGGTTTCACCGGGCTGGATGGCGAACGCCACCCCGTGCAACACGGGTGCGGGGCCGTAGAAGGCGCACAGATTCTGGACTTGCAGCATCAGGCCAGCGTGCCCAGGTAGGCGGCCTGCACTAGCGGATTGGCGCGCACGGCATCCGGCGTGTCGAAGGCAATGACCTCGCCCGCCACCAGTACAGCCATTTTGGCGGCCAGCGCATATACCACCTGCATATCGTGCTCTATTATCAATAGCGTTTTATTGTGCGTCACCTCGCGAATAAGTTGCACAAACCGGGCCGCCTCCAGCCCGCCCATGCCTGCCGTGGGTTCGTCCAGCAGGATGACGCTGGCCCCGCCCGCGATGGTGATGCCCAGCTCCAGCGCGCGCTGCTCGGCGTAGGTCAGGTGGGCGGCCAGCACGTCGCGTTTGGCCGCAAGTTGCACCTGTGCCATCACCTGCTCGGCCCGCTCCCGCACATCCTTTAATCCGGCCAGCAAGCGCCAAAAGCTGTAGCCGTAGCCCCGGCTCCACAGCAGGCTGCAACGCAGGTTCTCGAACACGCTGAGCTGGGCAAACAGGTTGCTGGTCTGGAAGCTGCGCGACAGGCCTACGCGGTAGATGTCGAACGGTTTTTTGCCCTGGATGGCTTGCCCGTGCAGCAGAATCTGGCCGCTACTGGGCGCGGTGCGGCCACTGATGAGGTTGAACAGCGTGGATTTGCCCGCGCCGTTGGGGCCGATCAGGGCCACGCGCTCGCCTGCGGCCACGGCCAGATCCGCACCGCGAATGATCTGCGCCGCGCCGAAGTTCTTGCGCAGGGCAATGAGTTGCAGCGCGGGGGTCATTTGCGCATCCCAAGAAGTGCCCCTACCACCAAGGCCGCCGTAGCCCCAGCCCAGTCCAAACCGCTGGTCGCGTCCAGCACCAGGCCCAGAAAGCGCAACTCCGGCCCCAACGCCGCCAGCAGTTGCAGCTGGTAGACCATCTCCACCATCGCCGCAAACCCGGTAAACGCCAGCGCCCAGGCCGCAACCAGGGGCAGATTGCGCCAGCGCAGCCGCCCGGCCAGGCTAACCACCCCGCCGGGCACCCACACCACCATGCCGATAAATACCAGCCCCACGTACAGCAGCCAGGCCTTGGTGATGCCACTGAGCAGCACATTCGCCAGCACCATCAGCACAGCACCCACCACGGGGCCGAAAAAGTGGCCCGCTCCGCCCAGAAAGGTAAACAGCAAATAGGCCCCCGAGCGCTGGCTGCCCAGCACATCGGCGGTCACGGTCTCGAAGTTCAGCGCCGCCAGCCCGCCGCCAATGCCCGCAAAAAACCCCGCAATCACCACCGCCATAAAGCGAATCCGCTGGGCATCAAAGCCTACAAACTCGACCCGCTCCGGGTTATCACGCACGGCATTCAGCATGCGGCCCAGCGGGGTCAGCGTAAAGGCAAACATCAGCCCGGTGCAGACCAGGGTGTAGGCGGCGACCAGGTAGTACACCTGCAGTTGCGGCCCGAAGCTGATGCCAAAAGGCGCAGCGCCCGCCACCCGGTTGCCCGACACCCCCGCCTCGCCGCCAAACACCTGCGGCAGCAGCCAGGCCAAGGCGGCTACCAGCTCCCCCAGGCCCAGCGTCACCATCGCGAAAGTGGTGGCGGACTTTTGCGCCGTGAGCCAGCCCAGCAGCAACGCCACCCCGGCCCCGGCCAGCCCGCCCACGATGGGCACCAGACTGACCGGCAGCACAGCGGCGTTCAGTGCGTGGATGGCGGCAAAAGCACCCAGGCCGGAATACACGGCGTGGCCAAAACTCAGCATCCCGCCCTGCCCCAGCAGGATGTTGTAGCTCAGGCAGACGATGCTGGCGATGCCGATTTGCGTCAGCAGGTTCAGGCCCAGGCTGCTGCTAAAAACCCAGGGCGCGGCCAGCAGCACCAGCGCAAACACGGCCGCGCCAATCTTAATCCGCACGCCGCCCCCACAGCCCTTGCGGACGCACCAGCAGCACCAAAACCAATAGCAGATACGGCAGCAGCGGCGCAAACCGGCTGACAGCGTCCATCCCCACCGCAAACGTCTGTACCACGCCGATCAGCAAAGACGCGCCCAAGGCCCCGGCCAGCGACCCCATGCCGCCCACCACCACGACCACAAACACCACAGAGCCGACAGTGGCCGCCATGCCCGGCTCGGTGACGAATGCGTTGCCGCCCACCACACCCGCCAGCCCGGCCAGCGCCGCGCCACCGCCAAACACCCACATAAAAATGCGTGGCACGTTGTGGCCCAGGGCCTGCACGGCATCCGGGTGGGTCAGCGCGGCCTGCACCACCAGGCCGGTGCGGGTACGGGTGAACAGTAGCCACAGCGCCAGCCACATGCCCAGCGCCACCAGCACCATAAAGGCCCGGTAGGCCGGAAAAGGCGTACCCCACAGTGTGAACAGCGGCCCGGCCAGCGTGGTGGGAATGCGGTAGTCCACCGGGCCGCGCCCCCACACCAGTTGCACCAGCTCGCCCAGTACAGTGGCTAGGCCAAAGGTAACCAGCATCTCGGCCTTGTGCCGCCCGGGGCCGTGGGCGTGGACGCGGCGCAGCACCCATCGTTCAAACCCCGCGCCCACCAGCCCCACCAGCAGCGGTGCTAGCAGCAACGCGGGCCAGAAGCCAACGAGCAAAGTCAGGCTGTAGGCCGCGTACGCACCCAGCATGTAGAAGCTGGCGTGGGCCAGATTCAGCACGCCCAGCAGGCTGAAGATCAGCGTCAGTCCCGCGCTCAGCATGAACAGCACCATCCCGTAGCTAAGGCCGTTCAAGAGCGAGAGGGTGAAAAATTCCATGCGGGGAGTGGGGGGTGTCGGCGCAGTTTAGCCCGCACTACGCCTTTTATTTCACTCCAAAAAATATAGCTGCCTGCGCATATGGAATATGCGCAGGCAGCTATAGGGCTTACAAGCCAGGGGCGGTGCGGGCAGCACCGCAGGACCGGCGTTACCGGGGGGCGTGCGCCAGCAGAGAACCGGCAAACATGCCCACTTCGCGCATTTTTTTTTGTTGCAGGGACAGCTTGAGCGTGCCCCAAAAACGCATGGCCAAAATGAGAACCAATGACAAAGGCTGTGTGCCAGGACGCGTGCGGATGGAAATCATAAAACGCCTAAATATTAAAAAAAACGATATATACAGTTTATTTAATTTAAACCACTCTCTCGTGACACAAATTCACACAAAGAGCTACAGCGTGTTCCGCCGGATGTCCATTTATTACGTTTTTTGCATTGAGACACCCGTGATACGAGGCAAGCCTACCCCGACCTAGCCCCCGAAGAAGCAAGTGACTAGACCGAACCCTACATCGCCCACACCCATTCCGAGGTACGGGGATGAGGACGAAATGAAGGTGGAACGCCCTGCCCTGCCCCTCTCATGGCACAGAACTTGACAACTTAATCCCTTTGAATTCAGGGCTGGGGATTTATCACAATATCAAACCAGGCCAAGAAATTGAAATGTCTTAATCCCTTTGAATTCAGGGCTGGGGATTTATCCCGTTTCTTTAGGGTTTTTCCGCACTAAAGATGTCTTAATCCCTTTGAATTCAGGGCTGGGGATTTATCATATTCCATCCGAACAGGGACACTAAAAAATGTCTTAATCCCTTTGAATTCAGGGCTGGGGATTTATCGCAACACTTTCGACATCAAAGACCAGCTCAAGGTCTTAATCCCTTTGAATTCAGGGCTGGGGATTTATCACCCAGGCCGTTGAAGTCAACCCCGGCGAATGGTCTTAATCCCTTTGAATTCAGGGCTGGGGATTTATCGTCTGCGCGGCTGAAATCGTCACGCTGCTCTATGTCTTAATCCCTTTGAATTCAGGGCTGGGGATTTATCAGGGAGGCTTTGTTCGTCCTTGAGCGAATCTGTCTTAATCCCTTTGAATTCAGGGCTGGGGATTTATCACGCAGATTGCAGAGGTAATTAAGGCGGGCAGGTCTTAATCCCTTTGAATTCAGGGCTGGGGATTTATCGACACCGCCCATGCACAGACCTTGGTGGCCTTGTCTTAATCCCTTTGAATTCAGGGCTGGGGATTTATCGTGAAGTCATCACCGTGAATGGCCAGCAGGTGTCTTAATCCCTTTGAATTCAGGGCTGGGGATTTATCCTAAACTGCAAACACTCGAAATTGATATGTTGTCTTAATCCCTTTGAATTCAGGGCTGGGGATTTATCCTATCAAATCGGCACTCGGCATTTAACCAAGTCTTAATCCCTTTGAATTCAGGGCTGGGGATTTATCCTAACCTTTTAGGAATATATAATTATGGATAATGTCTTAATCCCTTTGAATTCAGGGCTGGGGATTTATCTTCGCTGGTGAAGGCGCACCAGCTATGCCGAGTCTTAATCCCTTTGAATTCAGGGCTGGGGATTTATCGGGAACACGTAGACCAATCGGGCACGCTTGAGGTCTTAATCCCTTTGAATTCAGGGCTGGGGATTTATCATATTCCTGATTTGCCGGTTATTGATGAGTCTTAATCCCTTTGAATTCAGGGCTGGGGATTTATCAGAGGTAATCTAAATGCACATCAAATTTCAAGTCTTAATCCCTTTGAATTCAGGGCTGGGGATTTATCCTTTTTGGCAAGTTTGTCAAGTATGGAATGGGGTCTTAATCCCTTTGAATTCAGGGCTGGGGATTTATCACAGCTTGCCTTAGAACACGACGACACGAGAGTAGTCTTAATCCCTTTGAATTCAGGGCTGGGGATTTATCATGAAACCACACAAACACGCAGTCCTAATTAAGTCTTAATCCCTTTGGTCTTAATCCCTTTGAATTCAGGGCTGGGGATTTATCCTTGCTGTGTACGATATGGATGGATGTATTGTGTCTTAATCCCTTTGAATTCAGGGCTGGGGATTTATCATGTTCTGCCTACAGTATCCCACCCACTAACGTCTTAATCCCTTTGAATTCAGGGCTGGGGATTTATCAACCACCACGGTGACCTTAAATATTTCCAAGCGTCTTAATCCCTTTGAATTCAGGGCTGGGGATTTATCGAAAAGGCCGAAAAGGCCCCCAATTATACCACGTCTTAATCCCTTTGAATTCAGGGCTGGGGATTTATCAATGGCGAACCCAGCATTAAGAAAAATGCCCACGTCTTAATCCCTTTGAATTCAGGGCTGGGGATTTATCCTTAGTCGTGAAAAAGTGTATGTGAAAAGCGTGTCTTAATCCCTTTGAATTCAGGGCTGGGGATTTATCTGTATTGTCCAAAAAAGACTTGACTGACAAGGGCTTGCGGCTGGGGTTGCAGGCTTTTCAGCATCGAGAAAAGTCAATCTTTTTTTCTACTCGTTGGCGGGGTGCTGGCCGTGAGCCAGACGCCTTCTGGCAGGATGGCTGCCCCCAATGTGTGTAACACGGCTGATTCTTGCATGCGGTATGCGCGTATATCGTCTTGGCGTGGATTTATTAGCTTTTTAAGTTGTTCCATCAGGCTGTTAATTTGCACGGCGCTGGCTTCGACCACAAACACGGAGTATTGCAGCGGGATGCCGTGCTTTTTTAGTAGTTTGTAGATGGGGGCCCAGCGGCGACGGTGGGCTATGTCGTAGGCAACGATCCAGCGGGCGGGGGCGTGTTGGGGCATAGATTTATTGCAGCTGGTTGGAATGCGGGGCCGGTGGTGGTGTGGTTTTGCGCGCCGCCCCACGCCAATGCCGCGGCACAGGGTGGTCCAGCGGTGTTGCCATGGGTTACTGCACGGGTTCCGGCCGCAAGGCTTTATGGGCTAGCAGGTTGAGGCTGCGTATGTGTACCAGTAGAGCAGCGGCGTTGCGCTGTTGCCAGCGCTCGAACAGCAGGGTGCCGGTGGCGTGGTCCGCGGGTTGGCTGGCCAGGCTGCCGCTTTGGAGGTTCATTTCGCCCCACAGCAGGTCACATAGTGCGTGGTCTAGGGCGATCGGCTCGGCGTGGGGGCCAAAGCAGTCGAAGGGTATGTGTTCTAGCGCCATTTGCTGGGCTACCAGGGCTAGGCATTGGGCTTGTAGGTCGATGGGGAGGTGCTGGGGGTGTTGCCCGGCGTAGACCCAGTCGCGTTTAATTTGCTCCCATTCTTGGGGTTGCGGGGTGGGGGCGCAGGTTGCGCGCCATGTGTTGAGTACGGCCATGCGCCGACCGCGTTGCCAGTGGCGGTAGCGTTGCAGGCCTTCGGGGGTTTCTAGCAGCAGGTCGAGTGCTACGGCCATGCTGGAGGTGCTGCGGTGGTGGGGGCACAGTGTGCCCAGGGCGTGGCCGTGGGGGTCGATCCAGGTTATGGCGATGGCTTGCATTTGGCAGGCTTGCAGGGCGGTGCCGCTCCAGTCGATGCTGGTGCTGCTGACGATGCGGGCGACCCGTTGCAGGGGGATGCGCTGGCGCTGCAGTTGCTGGTTGGTGATGACTAGGCTGTCGTCGGTCACGCTTGCGCGTTTGCGCTCGCCGTGGGCCAGGTAGAGGGTGCGGGCACCTACAGGGCGTTGCAGGGTGGTTAGCATGTTGCATCGTCCAGCTCTTCTGCGGGGCCAACCCATATTTTCCCTTGCTCGCGTAGTTGTTGGGCAAGTTGGCGGGTGTTCTGGCGTAGCCAGCGCTGCCAAGGCGGGGCGGCTTTTTCCCAGGCGGCATAGAAGCTTTGGCGACCGGCTTTACCGAGTAGGCAGGCCCCTTTATCAGTTTGAAAGTGGTCTGGGCGTAGTGTGTGGTCTTTAAATAGTTGCCAGAGCCATAGGTCCATGGCGGGGCGCAGGGGTTCAATGAGGTCGCTGGCCAGGCTTTCGCGGCCAAAGCTGGGGCGGTGGTAGAAGCCGAGCAAGGGGTCCAGTCCGGCGGCTATGCAGGCTTGTACGGCTTGGGCATGCAGCAGGGTGTAACCGAGTGATAGGCAGGCGTTTACCGGGTCGCGGGGTGGGCGGCGGTTGCGGCCGGTAAATTGCAATGCGGGTGCATATACGCCAGCCAGGCCTCCAAAGTAGGCCCGGGCTCCGGCCCCTTCCCTGCCGCGCAGGGTTTCTAGGCTGGGGTAGTTGGCTTGTACGGATTCAGTGTTCAGTTCGGCTACCTGGGGCTGCAAGGTGGCGAGTGCATCAAACAGGGGTTTGCGGGCATCGGGGCGCTGGGCTAGCAGGGTGCGCAGGGTACGCGCTTGGCGGCTAAGTTTTGCCAGCACGGTGTGCAGGGCCCAGCTGCGGCACCAGGTGTCGTCCATGACGCGGGTGGCTTGGGCTAGGCGGATGGCGGCGTCGTTGTGCTGGGGGCCGAGCACGATGGCGTAGCGGCGTTGGGTGCGTGGGCTCATCAGTACGGTGGCTACGCCGTGTTCGGCCAGCTTTTGCAGCACGCTGGTGTCGAGCCGGGTGCTGCCGCCGTGGATGACGCAGCGGTCAATCATGCCGATGGGTACGGTGCCCCGGCGCTGGCCGGCTTCATGCAGTACCAGGGTGTCGCCTTCGGTGGTGACTTGGAGGTGGGCGCGGTCGAGTAGCAGCAGGGCCATGGCGGTATATGCGGGGTGCGCATCCTGTTAAGTTGGGGCTAGTTTGCGGCCTGGGCTGGATTTGGCGGGCTGCGGCAAGCTTGCCAAACGGCAGGCAGTAATGCTGCATATTTAATAGCACTTTTGGCATGTATTTACTGCGCTTATGCCACTTTTTACTATCAAACCTAACGGGTATGCTCCCGTGGCTTGTAGGTCACCCGATGTAGAAGTAGTCGGGGTCGGCGGGTGCTTTGGCGATGCCTAGTGTGAGCACGCGGCTGCGCGGGTCTAGGCGCAGTAGCAAGAAGCGGTCGGTGTCCATATTGAGCAGCACGGCCATGTCTTCGAGCAGGCTGGTGCGCTCAAACGGGGTGAGGTAGACCTCGTGCACCGAGCGCTGCCCGCCAGTGGCGTAGCGGCGCACCAGTTGCAGTGTGGCGGCCAGACGGCGCGGTTCGGATACGTCGTAGGCGGCTAAATAAAGGTTGCGGGCGGGCATGGCCAGATTGTGTGCAAGCCTGGGGCCGCACCTGGGTGCGGCAAGCTTGCCGGACGCTGGTTTAAGCGGGTTGAGGGGGTTGAGGGTGGCCCTTGACCCATATTGCAACCCGCTCGCGCAGACGTTGTAAATCCGGGCCGCAGACCAGTTCAATATTCAACGCGGCAGCCAGTTTGCGCTCGGAGTCGCGCACGGGGCGGTAGCTGGCCAGCATGCCGCGGGTACCCAAACCGCCCACGCGGCGGCAAATTTCGGCCAACTTGAACAGGGTGTCGTTGGCTTTGGGATGCAATTCATTGTCCATCCGGGCGGTTTTGCATTCAATGACGTAGAGCCGGTTGCTGGCCATAAAGGCTACGTCCATTTCGTTTTTCAGGCCGCTAGGGTCGGTGACGGCCAGGTTGGCGGCTTTGTCGCGCAGGGCAAGTTCGCCATGCAGTGCGGTCACGGTGCGGTATACGTGGTGTTCAAGCCATCCGCCTTTGACAAAGCTGAGGTCGGCCGCGCTGCTGAATTGAACCAGATCGCCGCTGACCTGCAAGGCCCCAGCCTGCTCAAACAGGTGCAGCAGGTAGTCCAGTCCCCGGCTATCTTGCTGTTGGGGCGTGAGTTTGATGGCCAGGCTGTGCCGATCTTCGGCTTGCTGGGCCAGGTAGTTCAGTTGCCCCAAAGGCTGGGTAAGCGAGCCCATTTGGCCGATCAACGACTCCAGCAGTACGGTGTGTTTGGCACTGGGTTGGGGCCGTTCGACCCCGGCCAAAGGGGTATAACCGTAGCCGCGCAGGTAGTGGGTCAGGCGCAGTTGGGCGGTGAGTTTTTGCCGGGGTGCAGCCCCTTTGCCAAGCCAAATCACCGAGTCGGTGTCGAGGTCGACGTAAAACATCTTCCAGCCATAGGCGTCGGCGACCGACTGGGCGGCGAGCGCCATGAGTTTGGTGCCGCCGGTGAGGTTGAGGGCGATGTCCGCGCCGTCATGCTGGCTGGCAATGTCTTGCAGGCGTAGCTCCATGCTGGCGAAGTCGTGCTCGTCGGCCAATGCGAGGCGGCTGGTTTTAATGCCTGATTCGGTCAGCACGGCTTGCAGGGTGTCGGCCTGGCGTTGCATTTTTTGGGTGACCAGCAACACGGCCGCATCGGGTTTAAGGGCTGGGTCTAAAGCGGGCAACAAATTGGGGGCGGCCTGGGCCGAGACCAGCAGGATGTGGAGAGTGCTTTTCATGGCGGGGCTTTCAAATCGGAAGATGCGGTGAATTGGGTCTGTAAGGTGTAGCCGCCCATGCCCATGCTGGCGTTTTTGCCCACGTGCAGCCACTGGCCCAGCCAGAACCAGGGCCAAAGCGCCGCCAGGGCTTCGCTGGGGCCGTGCAGCGTCCATTGGCCGAGCACGCCACCCAGGGTCATTTCTTGCTGCTGGCGGCTGGAGTAGCGGACCCAGTCAAACCAGTGCAGTTGGCGGTGGTCGGTGACGATGTCGGTGTGTTGCACGGCCTCGAGTACGGCTGGGCCCCAGTCGGTTTGCCGGGCGTGAAACTCCAGCACTAGCGCTACCCGGCGGGCCACCGCGGCCACTAGGGTGCGGGGAGCGAGTTGCTGGGGCCGCAGCGGGCTGCCTTGGTGCTGTAACCGCATGGGTGTGTGGATTTGCAAGCTGATGGCCTGCAGCGGCTGGGTAGCAGCCAAGGTTAGGTAGGCAGGGTGTGCAGCCAGCACTGGTGCTGTGTGCTGCCAAATGGGGTGGGCTATGCCCTGCGCGTCGATCCAGTCCACGCTGTGTAGTTCGGCGCGGCTGCGGCTTTTAGTCAGGCCTTGGGCTAGCGCACGCTGCCAGGCAAATACAACCAACGCTAGTTGCCCCAATGCGTCGCCCGCCAGCACCATGTGGAAGACCAGCGGGTCGCCTGCTTGTAGGTCGGGTCGCTGGGCGCCGTGGCTGTCGGACTGGTGGATGGCGGGCGGCTCGATGACGTAGGCGTTGGGGATGGCGCTGAACTTTTGCAGCGTATGCGCGGGTGGCGGCAGGGCTTCAAAAATGCGGGTGTACGGGCAGGTGGCCTGCAGGGGGCATCCGCCGCAGGTGGGCTGGCGGGTCATGCAGGCTACGCCGCGCAGGGATGCACCAAACTGGCCGCGCAGGAGCGATCCGGCGTAGTCGGGCAAGCGCACCGGGTCTTGCATGCGGGCGGTGAAGCGGTAGCGGGCCAGGGGGATGGTGGTGGCGGGGGTCATAGTGAGGGGCTGGCAATCAGCTGGGTAAAAATGCGCTGGTCTACGGTCTTTAGCAGGCGTTCACGCTCGTCGCTGGGCAAAAAGGCGTGCACAAAGGCTTGGCGCACCAGCGCCAGCGCTTCCCACTGGGTGAGCCCGCCTACGGCCATGCGGGCGGCGGCCAGGTATTCGCCTGCCAGCGTGGTGCGCGAGATGCCGGGGTTGTCGGTACACAGGGTGACGGGTAGGCCGCTGTCGATAAATTCGCGCAGCGGGTAGTGCGGCAGGCCCTGCGTGGCCGGGTAGGCCGGATCGTAGAAGCCCACCACTTCGCGGTTGGAGCTGGGGCATAGCTCCAGGCATATGCCCCGGTCCCGAAAGCGGGCCGCCAGTTGCGGGTGCTGGGCCAGCGTGAGGCCGTGGCCAATGCGGTCGGCGTGCAGGTGGTAGGCGGCCTGCCAGATGTTTTCGGCGCTTTCACCCTCCCCTGCGTGGATGGTGACCGGCATGCAGTCGGCAAACGCGGGCACAAAACCGGGCGCCAGGTCGGCCGGGTTGTGGGTGCCTTCGTCGCCCGCCAGGTCCAGCCCCAGCATGAAGCCGGGCAGCAGGGCTTTGGCGGCCACGGCGTTGGTCACCACGGCACCCAAAGTGTCGCGCTGGCGGCGGTCCAGTATCCAGACGAAGCCGATGCGGGGTGCGGCGGCACTGTATGGCCCCGTGGGTGCGTCTACCTGGGCACCCGCAGCGTGTAGTGCGTGGCGCAGGTCGTGCAAAAAGCCAGCCGGGTCCAGCGGGCGGTATTTGTGCGGGCTACCGCGCAGCTCTAGGTAGGCTAGCCCCTCGGCGCGGGCTTGCGCCACGATGGCGCGGGCATAGGGCGCAATCGCCGCCGGATGCGCCAGCAGGGCTGAACCGCTAAGCTCGCCGGGCCGCTCGTAAGCAGCAAAACCATGTTCAGCGGTTTTGAGTGCTACCCGCGGCGCGGTGGTGTCGTACAGGTTGTGCTGTAGCTGTGCAGGGCTAGCGTGCAGCAGCAATGCGGCGGTTAGTGCGCTGCGGTGTGGCCCGTGCAGGCTTGCAGGCCAACCCCAGAGCCACTCCTCTTTTAATAGCAGCTCGCGCACATCTAATAAGCGCTGGACCCTTATTTGACTACTAAAACTATGCCAGATGGCCTGCGCCACAGTGCGCTGGTCGTCCAAGCTGAGGCAGCCACCCAAGTGCCGGTGCAGGTCGGCTTTGGGCAAAGCGGTAAGCCAATCGGTGTGCTGCGGGCCAAGGGCGGTAGCGCGCAGGTGGGCAATGCGGGCCGGGGCCAGCCGGTACAGGCTGCGCCAGTTTTCATGCCGGTCGCTTTGCGCGACTTCGGCCAAAAAGTTTCCCAGCAATTGGCTGCTTTCGCGCTGGCGGCGGGCCAAAGCATCGTGCAGTGTGTGGCCTTGCGCCGGTAGCGGCCACGCACAAGGCTGGCCACTCAGTGCCAGCGGCACTGGGTAGGCATGGACGTCGATGCGCTGGCCGTCGATGGCGATGTCGAGCAGTTCGTTGCGTTGGCCCGTACCAGCTACCAGGGGTGTGATGGCCTGGGCTAAGTGCGCGGCCAAGGGCGCGGCAAACAGGGTTGGTTGGGCGGCTTTTTCGGCGTCGGTGCGGCCGACCAGTGCAGTAGGCAGGGGGTCTGGCCCCACCACATGCAGCCAAGCATGGGCCCCAAACACCGTACCTGCGCTTTGCAGGTCTGCGCTCATGGTTTTGCGCCCACCCGACAGGGACAGCAACAGCTGCCCCTGCGGGCCGGCATATTCAGCGGCCAGTAGCGTGACGCGCAGGGTCAGTTCGCGGATGTGGTCGCACTCAACCTGGCTGGCCAATTGGTCAGTGCCCGCCGCCGTCCACACACGCAAAGGCATAGGCGCACCCAAGTGCTGCCACCATGCCGCCAATTGGTGCAAGCTGGCCTGGGTTTGTACGCCCTCAGTGGTGCAAACCCAGAGCTCCGTGGGCGCACGCAGGCCATGCTGGGCGCGCAGTACATCTAGGCTGGCCCGCTGCGGGTGGTGGGCATAGGTGTCGAGCAGCTCAGGGGCCAGCCAGCCAAATGTTTCAGGTATGACGGCCCAACTGGCGCCTAGGGTGCAGAGGAGGATGGTGGGGGTGGGGGTGGGCTCTGCCCCCAAGCTGTTCCAGAGGGCATCTTCCGGGTTGTCCCAGACATGGGCCATGACCGTAGTCTGGGCGTTTTGGAGATCGGTCCATTCAAGCCGTTCTTGGTCGGTCATTTCGGCACGGTCAAACACTGGCGTACGGCCAAGGTGTCTTGGTGGTCGTTGTCTTTGGCCGGGTTTTTCTTCTCCGAGGCTTCCTTCCACTTTTTAGCGGCCACCATCTGCGTCTTGGTGTGCTGGGCAATTTCTAGTTGTATGTCGCCGCTCCATATGCCTTTTTTAAGGGCACCAATCAGTGCGCTGAGTTCGGGCTGGTTTTTGTCGGCCCGCTGGTCCAAGAAGTCTTGTGCGGCACGCAAAGCCGGGGGCATTTTGGATTTGGCGGCTTCCTTTTCTTGTCGCTCTTGCGCTGCACGCACGTCGTCCAGTCCCTTTTGCCGTCCGGTTTCTTTGCGCTTTTTGGCATTCTGGTCTTCCGCCATCGCGCCATAGCCCACCGAGGTTTTGGCGCCAAAGCCGACCCATTCAAAAGCATGCTGGAAAGCGCGGTCGAGCAGACTTCGCCATGGGTCTTGCAGCGGTGCGGGCAGACGGGTTGCGTGGCAGACCACGGCAAAGTCAAACTGCGAGTTGGCAGGCACAGCCAAAAAGCTGACGGGCACGGGGGCCCCGGAGTCGTGGGGAGATTCGCCTCTTTGGTAGTAGCCGCCATAGTGCGGGGTCATGATTTCTACCGTAAGTTTGTTGCCTGCGGGGCTGGGGAACACGTCCCAGAAGTCGAGCGCGCCACGCTGTGCGTCCTCGGGTTTAGCTATGGTTTCAGGGTCAGGGCCAAACAGGGCGTTGATGGCCTCAACCGTAAAACCATCTTCACCCTCGCTATACAGCTCTTGCATGGCGCGGCGCAGGATGCCTTTGACACCGCTGCCCGCCAGATACGGCAAACCGTAGGGCGTGAGGAAGGCAAAGCCGTTTTCAATCGGGTGCTCGTTGCCTAAGCCGGTAGCAAAGGGGGCGGTGGACAGGCTGCTGATGCTGTAGCCGTTGCTGCCGTAATGGGCCAATAGGGCTTGCTGGCGGGTGCGGATACCTTGAAGCGCAGCCACGCTAGATGCAGGCAAGGGGCACAGGTCTTTGAGGACGTTGGCGGTTTCGCGGGTATGGGTGTTTCGCTCTTCCGGACCTTGAGGCCGAGACTTTTTGTAGGGATCGAAAGAGTTGCCGTCCTGCCCTTGCCAATGTTCCAGATACAACTGAAACCGATGGCCGGGTGCGGCCTCTTTCAGGTCGTGGCGGGCGTATTGGGGGATGGCAGCTATGCGCTGTGGGAGTGCCATGCTCAGGCCGCCTTTTGCTCAACGGCATCGACAAACTGGCGAATCCACTTGAGCAGTTCCAGGGCTTCGTCGGTGTAGCGCAGGTAGTCGCGGGATTCGCTGGTTTGCAGCATCTCCATAAATTTTCCAAAAAACAGCACACCTTGCCCAACCTTGAGATCCTGTCCGGCTAGTCGCGTCGAGAGTCCTCGAATCAAATCGTCCAACAGTTGCTGTGCTGCAATACCTTTACCGTTATAGAAAGCCAATGTCGGCATCAAACCGCTATTCATGATGAGTGCGGGAGCGCCTTTGGCCAGATTTTTATATTCTTTGCCGTGGTCTTTGATGCCGTTGCTGGCGTACTGCCAGGCAAGTGCTGCACGTTTTTGGTCAAGTGTTGAGGTCATGGGTTGCTTTCAAAGGTCACGATGCGCAGGTGGTTTTGCGCGGCTTTCACCAGGTGCTGGTCGTTCGACCAAAATTCATCGCACTGGGCGCAGATGGCCGCTGCAAGGTGCAAAGCATCAGGGGTTTTGAGGTTGTGCTGGGCACGCAAGGTCGTTGCCAAGTCGAATACGGCCTTGCCCAACGGCGCTGAATAGGCGCTGAAGGCATCAAAAAAGGCATCGAACCGTGCCAACAACACGGTGTCGCCAGTGCGCAGCGGAAAAACGCGGCACTCTAAACGTACCAAATCACTGGTGATGCAGTGAATCTGTGAGGTGCCATCGGCCCCCACCATGCGCGCCTTGAGAGCGGTGAACAGCGTAGCGCGGCGCTCCACATAGCTGACGACGATATTGGTGTCCAAATAGACGCGCTGCATGTTAATCGCCCCAGCTATCGCGTTCTGCGCGGATTTGCCGGTCAATGTCCTCGCCGCTGCGGCCCGTGGGAGGTTGGGTTTCCAGCCATGCGGTAAATGCGGCAATATTGGCCAGTGGCAATGGTGGTATTAGCGCATCGGCAGGTCGGTCTGGAAACAGCACGATGATTTTGGCCATCCCCACAGGGGCATCCGGCGGTAGCTCTACTGTGACGGAATGCGATGCATCCACGGCACGAACAAACTCAAATGCA
Organism: Rhodoferax sp. LB1P47; assembly: GCF_056521445.1. NCBI lineage: Bacteria > Pseudomonadati > Pseudomonadota > Betaproteobacteria > Burkholderiales > Comamonadaceae > Rhodoferax > Rhodoferax sp. LB1P47. The sequence goes on from NZ_JBWMAU010000004.1 coordinate 34,538, forward strand.
TGCATGGCTTGGGCTCCTGTAATAGTCAAACGGGGTTAGCCGATACGGTTTGCACCTGCACCAGGCCGCGCCCGGTGGTGGCATCGCCGCCGATTTGCAGCAGTTTGCCGCCAATGCCGGGCAGTTGCGCGCCAACGCCTTCAAAAACTTTGTCCAACACCTCGGGAGCATTCAGGGAGACTGCGGGCGGGCTGCCTTTTTTGAAACGCTCGATGCTGGCCTGGGCCAAACCGACCATCAGGGTTTCGGGTGGCAGGTTTTCCACGTAGAACAGGCCGCCATCTTCCGCCGTGCCGCTGTCGTCGTTAATGCGTACATGCGGCTCCACGACCATCGCGTGGCGGGCGAAGTGGGCAAAGTCGGTGTCGTGCAGCAGCACCAGATCAGTACCCATCTTGTCGGCAAAAAACTGGTTACTGGCACCCGGCAGTGCATGGGTGGCCAGCCACTTGGCGATAGCCTGGAGCGGCGCTGATTCTTCCGCAATGAACTCAAAAGCTTCCAGAATGAGCTGCTTGCCGTGTAGCAGGTTGGCGCTGGCGGTGTGCGCCTTGTTTTCGGCCGCGCTGGGCACGGTCCAACCTGGGGTGTGGCCAGCCTGGGTTGCCAACCGGTGCAACCGGGCCAGCGCCAACGGGCTGGTCACATAGGCAAAGCCGCCCTTGAGCGAGCGCACGGGCAAGGCCACTAACTGCGCGTCGCTGAGCGACAAGGCACCTGCATAGTCAGAGGCGCTGGTGTCGGGGCCAAAGATGCGGTTGATCAGGCTGTTGGGTTTGCGGTCGTCGCCCTCGCTGCGCGGCCAGGCGCGGTTGAAATGGTGGCGCAGCGCGCCCTTCAAGCCGCTACCGGCAAACATGGGGTACTGCGTATGCACCTCACGTTGGATGGGGCTATCGATGGCCCCGATGGCGCTGCCTGCGCCCATGTGGACGGGGCTGATGGCGTAGTAAAAAACCAGTTGGGATGCTTCAAACATGGGGGGTCCTATAAATATAAATGGGCAATCAAAGCCATGCGCCTAACAGTGCGCGGTTGTAGCCTTCGGCACGGCGACTGGGTTGTTGGTGGGCCTGATCTTCGGGCCAAAGGCCGTTATCCACCCATGCGGCAAGCTTGCCAAGGTCGCCTGTAAATTCGTCAAACCAGTAGACGCTGCCCGCAGGCGCGGCGGCTTGCGCGGGTTTGGGTTTCCAGTGGTACAGGTCCCAACCGCTGACCACCTCGCGCCGCCCCAGCGCGGCGCAGGCCAGCCGGGCACTAAAACCGTCGCCCTGGAGGCGCAAGCTGCCTTCGTGGTCAACCACGCCCTCCGGCAACCAGCCTTGGCGGAACAAGGCCGGTGTTTGCAGCAGCAGGCGAAAGCGGCTGGCGTGGCCCAGCGCAACCACGGGCGGGATGAATGCCACACGTTGGTAGTGCGCGCTGCGGCCATCGCCTCCCAAGCGCAGTACACCGGCTTCCGGCAACAAAACGCCCATGCCCTGGATGCCGACCAAAAAGCCAGTACTGGCAAACACGGGTGCGTCGGTGCCGTTGGCGGGGCTGAAGGCAAAGCCTTCGGTGGTGTAAATCTGCCCTTCCTCGGCGGTATGGGCATCGGTGTTCAGCCCAATGCCCAGCCGCGGGTCACGTAGGTACAGGTGTTTGGCCTCCAGGCTATCGGTGGCGGCTGGGCGTTGGCCCTGTAGGTGCTGCGCCAGGCCCTTGCTGCGCAAAAAGATACCTCCGGTAGGTTTTTCTTGCTTGGCCGACACCAGGGTGGCGCGCAGCGGCAAGTCCCCTGCGGATTGCACACCCTCGTGCACCGTACGCGGTTCTAACGTGGCGAATTGCTTGTCCAGCATAAGCAAGTCCGCTGGCAATGCGGCGATAGCCTCGGGCGTTTGGCCTGCGCCGGGGTCGCCTGCCAACGACAACCAGGTGATGCAGAAGTCGCCTGGCACATCAGGCGTGCCCAGGCACTCCGCCAGCGCCGGGTCGGTACAGCGCCCACCACCTAAAAAGGCGGCGAGTTGGACGGCATCGTGGCCCAGCAAAGCTGAGCGGAAAGCCCCGGCAAACAGCGAGGGCGGCGGTGGCATGCTGGCGCTGCCGTGTTCGCCACTGTCGCCAAAGGCCAGGTTACCGCGTACAAACAGGCTATCGGTGGGGCGCACGTAGTAGTAGGTGGTGGCGCTGCGGCTCATGCGGGAACTCCTGTCGCTGCGGGCTTAGTTTGGGCGGTTTTGTCCGGTCGGAAGGCACGGGCCTCGCGGGCGAAGAATTCGCTGGTGACGAGGAAGTTGTCGATGGCGGTTTTGGGGTGCTGGGGTTGCATCACGTCGCAAACAAAATCCACCACGCTGCGGGCCACAGCTGCATCGCCCTGTTGCCGGCTGAACTGCTGGGCTAGCGAACTGGCCATCTGGTCGCGCCATGCGGGGTTCTGGGCATCGCTGGCGTTATCACTCAAGCCTTCAAACCACATTTGCGCCCGGTAAATGGCCCCGCGTGAAAAGTCGGTCAGCGCCAGTTGCGTGGCCAGTTGTTTCATCAAGGCCAAGGCGCTTTGGGCGGTGTTGGGCTGTCCGGCTTGCACTGGCCACCAAGGGCTGGTGACACTGACTTCGCCACCGCCGCGCTTGAGCACGCGTAGGCAGAAGGCATCGCGGTTTATGTCTTTGCCTGCACCATCTTTGCCGCGTACGGTGTTTTTAGCCCGGCTCTCTGCCGCACGCAGTTCCCGCAACACCATGCCCAGCGGTGCGGAATGGTGGGCCACCACCGCACCCATTGAGGCGGTGGCTTTTTGGCCCATCAGGGTCATTAAGCGGCCATCTAGCAAACCAAAGCCGTTTTTCAGCAGCAGTTTGCGTTGCGGTCGGCTACCGCCCGGTTGCAGTGCGCCAATGCTGGCCTCCAAGCCCATGCTGCCATCGGGTGCAATGCCGCTGTAGGCCAGCCGCAGCAGTTGCATGCAGTCAAACAGGTCGTCCACCGCCACCAGGGCCAGTACGTCGTCGCCCCCGGCGTACAGCAGCTTGCCTTTGCAACACTCTTCCACCACATGGCGGGCCAGGCGGGTGGAGAAGTCGTTCAAAGCCTGCGAAATAGCACCATGTCGGGCGGGAGAAAGCGGGCGCTTGGCATCCAGATAGGCGGTGAGGTTTTTGTCACGGCTCTCAAACTTGGCCATTTCGACCAGCACCTTGGTGTGCCAAGTTTGCCGGTAGGCCAGTTTGTACGCATCTTCATTGCCCGCCAGCCAGCCGCCCATACGGTCACCGTCCATCAGGATGAGTGCGTAATAGGTTTCGGGCCGGTTGTCGCCCAGCAGTTGGCGCAGGGTTGCGTTCAGGTGGGAGCCGCCCTCTTGTGCGTCTTCCAACATAGACGGCAGGCGTTTGAGGGTGTCTAGTTGCGCCTCTGGCAACTTATGCAACTTGCGCATCAATGACTTGGGCAGGGTCACGCTCTCGTATTCCCCAGCCAAGGATGCCAGCACCTGCAAGGCGGCTTGTTGGTCGGTTGTCAAGTCGGCATTCACCAGCTTCTCCAGCGTGGTGGACAGTGCCAGCGCATGGGTGCTGACCACAAAACGCCGCACATTGCCGCCGGTGAGTTGTCTGACGCGTTCGGCAAACATCGTCGGCCACAGGCGTTTCAGGGTGGCGATGGCCCCTAGGTGCTCGCCGGACTTGGCCCAAGATTTTTTAACCTTGGCCAGCTTGCCCCACACGCTGGCCGCCTGCCGGTCTTGCCGGTTCAGTCCCAGCAAACTGCGGTCATCTGTAATCCACTCGGCCTCGCCCGTCAGGGTGCAGCGGTGGCCCTCTTCCAATAGGGGGGCAAAAGGACGGGTAGATTTGGCTGCACCCAGTGCGCGCTCGGCCAGCTCGTACACCGCTGGGTAAAGGATGCCGGTGTTGGGTGACCAGAACTGCAAACCATCCAGCTTGAGTTCTTGGGTCAATACGCTCCAGACGCTGGGCTTGAAGATGCCTTGGGTTTTAAGCTCGGGGTGGATGCCATCCAGCGCCGCGTGCAGCCGGGTACTGGCACCGGACACATCTTTGCAGCCGTCGCCGCCGGTGGGCCAGGACGCAGCGGCCCAATAGGCTTCGGGAAAACCGGCTAACTGCGCCTTAATCTGGGCTCGGGTGGTATCGGTGATAGTGACTTTTGCAGCGCCAAAGGCTAACTCTACTGCCTCCATCGTCCATTTTTTAGCCGCATCGCGGATGGCGGCAATAGCCCGCTCGGCCAGTGCGGCCGCTTGACGCGAGGGCACGATGGCCATGAACTTATTGGGCAAACTGGCGGCAAACAGCGGATTGGTGTCGGTGTTGTCGCACAGCAGCTCGGAGTCAATCTCCTCAAACAACTGCGTGAAGGCCGCACCGCCGACTTCCATCAGCCACTGGTCCACCACCGGCACACCCCGCAAGGCCGGGAAGACCATCGCGTCCGGCCCCAGGTGGTTGACGATAGGCTTCATCGCCTCCCACACCAGATTGGACAGCAAATGCGAACCGGCCCACAAATCCGACGTGGAACGTGCTTGACCAATAAAGCCCTGCACTGGGCCAAAACTCATCACCAGCAAAGCGGGTTGGTCTGGCCCGTCTGCATCGCCCACCAGCGCAGTGTGGATGGCGGACACGGTATCCACATGCGACCAGATGCTGTGGTCTGGTGTGCGCGAGTCGGCGGGCAACATCGGCCAGAGTACGCCCAGATCAGTGGCCTGTTGTCCGGCCTCGGGGCCAAAGCGCCAAAAAGCCAAAAAGGTTTTGCGGTCGTCATCGCCTTGAATCAGGCTTTCAAAGTGGGCTTGGCTGACGGTTTTAATTTGGTCTACGCCAATGTCCAAATCGAGCTTGCCGAGCGTCAACCGCTCACCCGACAGTGGGTGGATGATTTCGGGCTCTTTGCTGAACTGGGTGGACTCAAACTTTGGGTAACGCGGTGCATCGATGCCGCGTGGCCAGTTGGGTCGGTCAGCGGCAGCGGCCAGCCAATCAGCACGTTTGTCGAACTCTTTGGATGAAATATCCAAGGCTTGGCGCAGGCGGCGCGAGGTGCCGTTTTCATGCCCCTCCCGGTCACGCATCAACACCAACTGTTTTTCAGCAGGATCGTGCAGCCAGGCGGCTAGTTTTTTGGTGAAGTTGGTCATGCGGTCAGCCCTTGCGAAGGCGAGTGATCAGGGTTGCAGGTTGTTGGTTCAAAAAGTCGTGGACCTGTTGCCAGACTTCTACTTGGTGCTTGATTTCAGGCGGACGAACGTTTCCCGGCTTGAAGAAGGTGTGCGGCATGGCGCACGGCAGGTGGAAAATCAGGCCAAAAAACTGACCTTCTTTATTTTTGACAACTTTGAATCGCATTTGGCTTGCCAAACGGGCATTGGGTAGCCCGGCCAAAGCGTGGTGAGTGACTGGGTAAGCCAGAACATGCCGATCTTCCACGCGGGCATGGGGTTCACCGCTGTTCAGTTTGAATTGGGTTCTAAAGCCAATCTTGAGCGTCGCCAAGCGTTCCAGAGCATGTTTCCATTCTTTGAAACCCGTGAAAACCGTTTTGCCATCGGTATTGATTTGCTTGTTGGCAAACACGCGCCAGACTGCAGGCCGCTCATCCGCACACAGGCCGAGCGCATGCGGCCAGTCTTGGTTGCCCAATGCATCGGGCAGACGGCGCAATGGGGCTTGGTCTGCCAGCTTAGAGTCGCACAGACCGTCAAGCCCCAGTATCCCTTCGCCCTCAATGTGCAGCGAACCCCAGCCGTTACGGGAGCGCGAACCGAGGGTTCCAAACCATGCTGCCAATTGCATGGTTTTGCGAATATCCAATTCTTCGGATTCTGGGAAGCGCAGTTTGAACGTGGTCGCAGGAGCTTCAGGCGCAATGGCATTGCGATTGCTCTTAGTCGTCACGGGGCCAAAACCCAGGTAAACCGCAGTTCCCACGGGCACTTTGACATCTGGATGGGTTTGGGATGCCATTGGAGGAGGTTGGTCCATGCGCCCCACGTCCCACGATGACAGCCGCAACTGCACTTTAGACCGCCCGCCCCCCTTGCCATCCCCCGCGCTGCCAAACAGCGCATTCTCCCGGTTCAAGAGTTCCGGGTAGTCATGCCCCACCTCCGCCGCCTTCACCACGCGCCACCACTGCCGCAGCAGTGCCTTGAACGGTGGAGTGCGCCACTGGGCCTGTTGCTCGGCGTTGCCTAAAAAAGCGGGGGTGTTAAAGCTGACCTGGTAAGCCAATTCGCGCATGCTCATTCCTCTGCCTCCTTAAATTCAAATTTTGTTACAAAGCTTACCGTAACCGGGTTCAGAGTTAACGCGTAGCGCCGTGGCCGGGTGCCGCCGTCGTGGATGCGGTAGGCGGGGGCAGCTTGGCCCAGGGCTGCTTTGAGTTTTTGCTCTAGTTTTGACTTGCGAACAGAGAAATACACGCCGTCCATTCCGTCTTTCAGGGCGGTTTCGGTGCTGGCGATGTCGGCCAGCACGCCGGTGATGGCGCGGTATTCACACAGGTAGCGTTGGGCCCAGGCCGGGTCGGGCACTTCTTTGGCAGGGGCTGCGAGAGGCTCACCGCCTTGCAGTAATTGCCGCGCAAACACGGCCAGCAGGGCCAGTTCGGCAGGGGGTAGATCGACCACTTTGCCGCCCGCAAAGATGCGTTTTGCAGCCAAGTCCAACACCAGGCGCGGGGGCGCTGTGGCCTCGCGTGCAGCGGCCACGGCTTCAACGAAGCTAGCGCGCCCTTCTAGCAGGGCTTGGGGCAAGCCGTGGCGCAAACTAACGAATGGTATGTCGGCCAGTGTGACTTGGGCTAAGGCGGTATCGGCAAGCTGGCCATCGCGGGTTTGCAGTACGCGGCTGTAGGGTGTGGGGTAGAAGAAGTCCCAGCTGGATTCAAATGGCTCGCTGACCAGCACATGCGACAAGCGGTCTTGGGCCCGGCCATATAGCGACAAGGCGTAGCCCAGATAGAAGCCCATCGTCTTGCGGCCTCCGGCAATCGACACGTGCAGAGCGCAAACGGGGTCACTGGTGAAAAAGCGAACTTTTTCGGTGATGTAGTCAGCGGCGGCCTGGTTGTCGTGCGGGGTGCGGATGTCGGCCATAGGCTGGCCCAGTGCATTGCGCATGACGTGAATGTGGCTGCTGTCAAAGTGGATGCCACTGAGGTTGAAGTCTTCACACAGCTTGTAAAACCAGCCCAGGTCGTCAGACAGCAGCGACAGCTCGGCCCGGCGTGCCCCCTCGGCGCTGGAAATGAGATGCACCTCGGTAGGGATGAATGGCGCGTCGGCATCGGCGGCCAGTGCATAGATGGTTTCGGTGACGATTTGCGGGGTGAGCCCACAGACCGCCAGCAGAATGCGCCGAGGGTAGGTGGTGGGGTGCTGGTACGTGGCGGAGGGGTGTGCAGTCATGCGCCGCAGTTTAGGTGGCGCAGATGGCGTTTGTAGCGCGTGGCAAGCTTGCCAAAAAGCAGACCAGTGGCACACGAATCATCCGTTTTTCGATAGAACTACATAACCTCAAAAAACTGAAACCATGAAGAAACAAGGGAAAGTGCAACGCTGGGATGCGGCACGCGGATTTGGATTCATCCGCAGTGCCGACACGGTGGCAGATATCTTTTTTCACATCAAGGATTTCCAGGCTGGCGGCACACCGCGCGAGGGTCAGGCGGTGTGGTTTGACGAAATCACCGTTGGCGGCAAAGGCCCCCGCGCCGTCGCCGTGCACACCCACAATGCAGCGGCCCGCGCAACCACCCGCCCAACCCGCCCGGCAACAACGTATTCCGCTCGGCAGGCGCACTCCACTCCGGCATCTTTTCTTCTACTGGTGCTGGCGTGGGTCGCCGTGGTGGCCTGGGGTCTGTGGATGCACCGTCTGCCCATGTGGGTGGCAGGGGCCGCAGTGGTGCTGAATCTGGTGACTTTTTTCGCCTACTGGACGGACAAGCACGCCGCGCAAACTGGCCAATGGCGTACCCAAGAGAGCCATTTACACCTGCTGGCCCTGCTGGGCGGCTGGCCTGGTGCGGGTGTGGCCCAGTCCATCTTGCGCCACAAATCCCGCAAAGCGGCGTTCCGGGCCACCTACTGGACGACAGTGCTGGCGCATTGGGTCGGTTTGCTGGGCTGGGTGTTTTGGCTGTGGATACATTTGCTATCTTCTTGATAGCAGGCTGCGTTGAAGCAATATGTCCCGAGGGCCGAAATGAGCATGGCTATTCACCCGCCACATGGCCCTGCCCGCCATGCGCCCACCCCATCTGCGGGACAATCCAAAGTTACGCCAACCTCCCGCCCAACTGGGCTTCTTCTATTGGATAAGCTGTTCATCATGACCCCAAAAATTGAAAAAACCGATGCCGAATGGAAAGCCCTGCTGAATGAGAAAGGTGCCGAACCCGCAGCCTTCCAAGTCACCCGGAATAAAGCGACCGAGCGCCCGCACACAGGCAAATACGACCAAAACTGGGCCGCTGGCGAGTACCGCTGCATCTGCTGCGGTGCCAAGCTGTTTGATTCGGCCACCAAGTTCGACGCTGGCTGCGGCTGGCCCAGCTTTTCGCAAGAAGCCGCACCCGGCGCGATCGAAGAGATTACCGATGTCAGCCACGGCATGCGCCGGGTGGAAACCGTCTGTGCCGACTGCGGCGCGCACCTGGGCCATGTGTTTGAAGACGGCCCCACCCCCACCGGGCTGCGATACTGCATGAATTCGGCCTCACTCAATTTCACACCAAAATAAAATCCCAACACCCTCTAAGGAACAACGCACGCTTTCCAGAAATACCGCAGAACTGGCTCCGCCAGGCTGCTGGTGTTGCCCTCTGCAAGGGGGGTGGCGAAAGCAGCGAAGCTCTGTAGCCTGGGGGTGAACCAAAATCATCATGAAGACCCTGCTCGACTTTCTGCCCATTCTTTTGTTTGTAGCTGCCTACAAATTCAGCACCATCTACGTCGCCACGGGCGTATTGATGGCGGCTACCGTGCTGCAAATGGTCGCCACCTACGCCATCGACAAAAAGCTCACCACCATGCACAAGATCACCCTGGGCATGGTGCTGGGCTTTGGTGCGCTCACGCTCATCTTGCAAAACGAGTCCTTCATCAAATGGAAACCCACCGTGCTGTATATCGCGATGGCGCTGGCGATGGCGTTTGCCCTGTGGGTGATGAAGAAGAACTACCTCAAGCTAATGCTGGGCAGCCAGCTAGAGCTGCCCGATGCCGTGTGGATGCGCCTGAACGTGGTGTGGATGGTGTATTGCCTGTTTATGGCGGCAGTCAACGGCTATGTGGCCGCCTACTACACCACCGACCAGTGGATCAACTTCAAACTTTGGGGCTATGTGTTTCCGCTGGTCTTCATGGCCGGGCAAGGCTGGTACATCTCGCGCTACCTGGGCGCGGAGACCCCAGCTGCCACCGACACCGATAAATCCGCATGAACACAATAGCCGACCACATGGCCCTGCGCCTGCGCGAAAAGCTGGCCCCCACGCAGCTGGAAGTGTTGGACGAAAGCGCCGCCCATGCCGGGCATGCGGGCTCCAACGGCAGCGCTTTTGGCAGCCACTTTCGGGTGCGAATTGCTTCACCCATGTTTACCGACAAGCCCCGTGTGGCGCGCCATCGCCTTGTGTATGATGCGCTGCAAGAATTCATTGACCAGGGCGTTCACGCCATCGCAATTGAAATCCTCTAAGCTTTTTAGCCTTCTTTTATCTCTGAGCCGACCCCTCCCGGCAGCTCGCAACCCCCTCCTAGGAATCGCATGAAAAAAACACTGTTATCCACTATGGTCGCTGCTGCATTGCTGGGTAGCCTGGCGCTGTCGGCAACGGCGCAGAACATCGCCATCGTGAACGGCAAGGCTGTCCCGAAGTCGCGCATCGACGCGTTGGTGCAGCAGGTCGCCATGTCGGGCCGCCAGGTCACGCCCGACATGGAAGGCCAGATCAAGGAAGAAATCATTGCCCGTGAAATCTTCATGCAAGAAGCCCAGAAGCGCAGCCTGGATGCCAGCGACAGCTTCAAGGTGCAAATGGACCTGGCCCGCCAGACCCTGCTGATCCGCGAACTGTTTGAAGACTTTAAAAAGACCAACCCCGTCACCGATGCCGACATGCAGGCCGAGTACGACAAGTTTGCCGCCGCCAATGGTGGCAAAGAATACAAGGCTAGCCACATCCTGGTGGCCACCGAAGCCGAAGCCAAGACCATCATCGCCAGCCTCAAGAAGGGTGGCAACTTCGCCGCCATCGCCAAAAAATCCAGCACCGACAAGGGCTCCGGCTCCAAGGGTGGCGACCTGGAATGGGCCAACCCCAGCAGCTACGTGAAAGAATTCACCGAAGGCTTGATCAAGCTCAAAAAGGGCCAGACCACCGACACCGCCGTGAAGAGCCAATTCGGCTACCACATCATCCGCCTGGACGACGAGCGCCAAGCCCAGTTGCCCAAGTTTGAAGAAGTGAAGCCCGAAATCGCCAAGCAAATGCAGCAGCAGCGACTGGTGGAATTCCAGCAAAACCTGCGCAGTGCCGCCAAAGTTGAATAAGCCTTTGCACACGTAAAAAAAGCGGCTTCGGCCGCTTTTTTTACGTCCGGGTCCAAGAGAAGGCGGTCACCAGGCCGATCAACACCGGCTGGTGCAGCATGTAATACGGCAGGCTCCAGCGGCCCAGCCAGACCAACGGGCGCGGAGCGCTGCCCTGCAAGCACTGCGGATACTTCTGGAGCAGCCAGAAACCAACCGCCATACCCCACCACAACATGCCCAGCCACGGGAAGAGGGGTACGTAGTCTTCGGTGATGGGTTTTTCAGTGATCCAGCCCAGCCAGTTGATTGCTTTTTGATTAAAAAATGTGGCGCTAGCGCTTATGGATAGTGCGTAGGCAGCTATAAATTTAGAAGCAATTGCCAATGCCCCCATCGGCCACAGCCAGCCACCGCAGCGGGCCGTGAGCCGGGCCACCAGCAGCATCACCGCCATGCCGTGCAGCACGCCAAAGTAAATCCAGCTGTTCGGAAACATGAAGGCCGATCCGGCCGACACCAGCAGCGCACACCCCGCCACCTGGGCCCAGCGCCGCCGGAAGCGCGGCCAGCCCACGGCCTGCTGGGCGGCCACGGCCTGGCCCAGCCCGGCACAGAACAAGAACAGGCTGACGATGGCCACCCGCTGCCAGGTCCAGAACGGGTCGGCGTAGAAGTTCTGCGCCCACAGGCCCGCGTGGGCCAGGTCAAAGCTGAAGTGGAAGGCCGTCATCCACACCACGGCCACACCGCGCAGGGCATCGATGCGGGTGAATCTGGGGGGGGGCGGGCTTGGGCGTAAAAGCCCCTCACCTCCGCCCTCTCCCCGGGAGGGCGAGGGAGTCATACCGGGCCCCGCATTTCACCCTCTCCCGAGCACGGGAGAGGGCCGGGGTGAGGGCCGGGCCGCAAAGGCATCAACCTTGCGCGGCGACCCGGTCCGCCTTGCTTTGCAGTTTGTTCAGCGCGCTCAGGTAGGCCTTGGCGGAGGCCACCACAATGTCGGGGTCGGAGCCGGTGCCGTTGACCACCCGGCCGCTGTTTTGCAGCCGCACGGTGACTTCGCCCTGGCTCTCGGTCGAACCGCTGATGGCGTTGACCGAATACAGCACCATCTCGGCCCCGCTTTTCACATGGGTTTCAATGGCCTTGAGGGACGCATCCACCGGGCCGTTGCCATCGGACTCGCCTTTGACCTCTTTGCCGCCCACGGTAAACACCACGCTGGCCTGTGGGCGCTCGCCGGTTTCGCTGTGCTGCGACAGGGACACAAAGGTGTATTGCTCGTTGTCGTGCGCCACCGCCTCGTCGCTGACCAGGGCCAGGATGTCTTCGTCAAAAATCTCGCTCTTGCGGTCGGCCAGCTCTTTGAAACGGGCGAAGGCGGCGTTGATGTCGGCCTCGCTGTCCATCGCCACGCCCAGGTCTTGCAGGCGCTGCTTGAAGGCGTTGCGGCCACTCAGCTTGCCCAGCACGATCTTGTTGTGGCTCCAGCCCACGTCTTCGGCACGCATGATCTCGTACGTATCGCGGGCCTTGAGCACGCCGTCCTGGTGGATGCCGGAGGCATGGGCAAACGCGTTCGCGCCCACCACCGCCTTGTTTGGCTGCACCACAAAACCGGTGGTCTGGCTGACCATGCGGCTGGTGGCCAGGATGTGCTGGGTGTCGATGCCGATGTCCAGCCCGAAGTAGTCGCGCCGGGTTTTAACGGCCATGACGACTTCTTCCAGCGAGCAATTGCCCGCCCGTTCGCCCAGGCCGTTGATGGTGCATTCCACCTGGCGTGCGCCGCCAATCTTCACGCCGGCCAGCGAATTGGCCACCGCCATGCCCAGGTCGTTGTGGCAATGCACCGACCAGATGGCTTTGTCGCTATTGGGGATGCGCTCGCGCAGGGTTTTGATGAAGTTGCCGTACAACTCGGGGATGGCGTAGCCCACGGTGTCGGGCACGTTGATGGTGGTGGCGCCCTCATGAATCACCGCCTCAATGACGCGGCACAGAAAGTCCACATCGCTGCGGTAGCCGTCTTCAGGGCTGAATTCCACATCGGCCACCAAATTGCGGGCAAAGCGCACCGACTGCTTGGCCTGCTCGAACACCTGGTCGGGTGTCATGCGCAGCTTTTTTTCCATGTGCAGCGCCGAGGTGGCGATGAAGGTGTGGATGCGGGCGTTGGCCGCGTCTTTCAGGGCCTCGGCGGCGCGGGATATGTCGCGGTCATTGGCGCGCGACAGGCCGCAAATGGTCGCATCCTTGATGGCCCGGGCGATGGCCTGTACGGCCTCGAAATCACCAATGGAGCTGGCCGGAAAACCCGCCTCGATCACGTCCACCTTGAGGCGCTCCAGCTGGCGGGCGATGCGCAGCTTTTCGTCGCGGGTCATGCTGGCGCCGGGCGACTGCTCGCCGTCACGCAAGGTGGTGTCAAAAATGATGAGTTTTTCGGTCATGGGGGGCTCCTGATTTGTTATGCGGCTGCCGGAGTGGCGTGGTCGGTATTTTCACGCTTTTGGCTGCGCTGCAAGCCGCTGAGGATGGCTTTCAGCGAAGCAGAGACGATGTTCGCGTCAATCCCCACGCCAAACACGGTGTGCTGCTCGTCAATACGCAGCTCCAGATAGGCCACGGCCTGGGCGCTGGCCCCGGAACCGAGCGCGTGCTCGTGGTAGTCGAGCACGCGCACCTGGGTGGCGCTTGTGGCGTTCCAGTGGTTTACAAAAGCATCAATCGGCCCCACGCCCTGCCCGGCCAAACTGGATAAAGGCACCTCGGGCGTGGCGATACTGGCGGTGCCGTATTCGCGTTCAAACAGCGCCCACAAATCCTGCGCGGTCAGTTCTTTGCCCGCACCGTCCATCACGGCCTGCACGATCTGGCTGAACTCGATTTGCAGGCGGCGCGGCAATTCCAGGCCGTATTCGGCCTCCAGCAAATAAGCGATGCCGCCCTTGCCGGACTGGCTGTTGACGCGGATCACGGCTTCGTAGCTGCGGCCCAAATCCTTGGGGTCAATGGGCAAATACGGAATATCCCAGGCCGATCCTTCTTGGCGTGCCGAGAACGCCTTGCGGATGGCATCCTGGTGCGAACCCGAGAACGAGGTGTAGACCAAATCGCCCGCATACGGGTGGCGCGGGTGGACCGGCAACTGGTTGCAATGCTCCACGGTGCGGCGGATTTCGTCGATCTGCGAGAAGTCCAGCCCCGGCGACACGCCCTGGGTGTACAGGTTCAAGGCCACGTTGACCAAATCCAGGTTGCCGGTGCGCTCGCCATTGCCAAACAAGCAGCCTTCGATGCGGTCGGCTCCGGCCATCAAGGCGAATTCGCCCGCCGCCGTGCCCGTGCCCCGGTCGTTGTGCGGGTGCACCGACAAGACGATGCTGTCGCGCCGCTCCAGGTGGCGGTGCATCCACTCAATCATGTCAGCAAAGATATTGGGCGTGGAATGCTCCACCGTAGACGGCAAATTGACGATGCATTTGTGCTGCGGCGTGGGTTGCCACACCGCAGTCACGGCATCCACTACGCGCTTGGAAAACGCCAGCTCGGTGCCCGAAAACATCTCCGGCGAGTATTGAAAAGTCCAGCGCGTGCCGGGCTGCTGGGCGGCAATGTCGCAAAACAGCTGCGCGTGGCGCACTGCCAAATCCACAATCCCGTCTTCGTCCATGCCCAGCACCACGCGGCGCATCACCGGTGCGGTGGCGTTGTACATGTGGACGATGGCCTGGGTGCAGCCGGCCAGTGACTCGAAGGTGCGGCGGATGAGGGATTCGCGGGCCTGGGTGAGCACCTGGATGGTCACGTCGGCGGGGATCAGCTTGTCTTCAATGAGCTTTCGCACAAAGTCGAATTCGACCTGCGATGCGGATGGAAAGCCGACTTCGATTTCCTTGAAGCCAATCGCCACCAGCGTCTCGAACATGCGCAGCTTGCGGGCCATGTCCATCGGCTCGATCAGCGCCTGGTTGCCGTCGCGCAGGTCGGTGCTGAGCCAGATGGGGGCCTGGGCCAGCACGGCATCGGGCCAGGTGCGGTCGGTCAAACGGATGGGGGCAAAAGCTGGGTACTTGCTGGCGGGGTGTTGCAACATGTTCATTTCTCTCAAAGTTTTCCAAAACCAGCAACCCAATGAAAAACGGCCCGTTGCTGGTGCATACGGGCCGTTTGACTGGTGATGGCGCTTTTTCGCGTGCGCTACCGTCTCCGCCCGGAGGGGATTAGTAGTAGGGCTAGCGACATAAAGTTCATAACCACGAATTCTAACGTGGTTTTACTTATGCAATCCACGCTCGTCGGGCTCGTCTTTGGAGGTGCTGATGACGCTGGTCTGCACGCCCTTGAATTTGCGCCAGGCGTACACGCCGTAGCCGCTGAAGCCATACACCACAAAGGTGGCAAACAGCACGATGGGCGGGTGGATGGTGATGACGGCAAGGCCCAGGGCGATCAGCACGATCACCACAAACGGCACGCTCTTTTTCATCTGCACATCTTTGAAGCTGTAAAACGGTGCGTTGGTCACCATGCTCAGGCCCGCATACAGCGCCAGCGCAAACATCACCCAGGCCACCTGTGCGGGCGGCACCTCCAGATCGTTCATCAACCAGATAAATCCGGCAATCAAGGCGGCAGCGGCGGGCGACGGCAGGCCCTGGAAGTAGCGCTTGTCCACCACGGTGGTGTTGACGTTGAAGCGGGCCAGCCGCAGGGCCGCGCAGGCGCAGTGCACAAAGGCGGCAATCCAGCCCCAGCGGCCCAGGTCTTTCAGGGTCCACATATAGGCGATGAGCGCCGGGGCTGCACCGAACGACACCATGTCGGACAGCGAATCCATCTGCTCGCCAAAGGCGCTTTGGGTGTTAGTCATGCGGGCTACGCGGCCGTCCAGGCTGTCGAGCACCATAGCGCAAAACACGCCCACGGCGGCCAGGTCGAAGCGCCCGTTCACCGCCATGATGACGGCGTAAAAACCGCCAAACAAGGCCGCCAGGGTAAACAGATTGGGCAGGATATAGATGCCCTTGCGGCGCTTGCGCACCAGGACTTCGGGGTGGGATGTGAGGCTGGAGTCTTTGCCGTTATGCATGGCGGGTCGCCTGTCAAAAAAGGAAATGGCACGGCACGGCTTACAGCGCCATGCACGTTAGAAAAGAAGAGGTTTTGCGGCCAAGTGTAAGCCAGTACACCGGCCTTTTCGGCGCTGGCGCACGATGGCGCGCAACACCACACCAGGCCCGGCTACGGGGCAAAGTTAGTGACGGGGACCGGGTAATGCGGGCCGTGCTTTGGCTACAGCGGGCCGGGCCAGGGCCGCAACGGGTCGGGCTTTGGCCAGTGGCATGGCAACGGGGCGGGCATTTTGTGGCCCAACCCGCGTATCCGGGGTTTCACGCGTTAGGCGGAAGGTGTGCACCATCTCGGTCAGTTTGCCGGCCTGGTCTTGCAGGCTTTCGGCCGCAGCAGCACCCTCTTCCACCAACGCGGCGTTCTGTTGAGTCGCGGCATCCAGCTGCTCCATAGAGTAGCTGACCAGGCCGATGCGCTGGCTTTGCTCCTGGGTGGCGGAGGTGATCTCGCCCATGATGTCGGAGACCCGGCGCACCGACTGCACCAGTTCCTGGATGGTTTTTCCCGCATGGCTGGCCAGGTCGTTGCCCACCTGCACCCGCTCGACGCTGGTGTCGATCAGGCCCTTGATTTCACGCGCCGCATTGGCCGACCGGACGGCCAGGTTGCGCACCTCGCTGGCAACCACCGCAAAGCCACGTCCTTGCTCACCGGCGCGGGCGGCTTCTACGGCGGCATTCAAGGCCAGGATGTTGGTTTGAAAGGCGATGCCGTCAATCACCCCGATGATGTCGGCGATCTTGCGCGAGCTGGTGCTGATTTCATCCATCGTACGTACCACTTGCAGCACCACATCGCCGCCGCGCTGGGCTACTTCGGAGGCCGATGCCGCCAGGCTATTGGCCTGGCGCGCCGCGTCCGCACTCTGGCCCACCGTGCCATTCAGGTCGGCCAGCGCCGTGGCAGCGCCTTGCAGATTGGTGGCCGCCTGCTCGGTGCGTTGGCTCAGGTCCAGATTGCCCGAGGCCACCTCGGCACTCGCGACCTGGATGGACTCGGCGGTCTGGCCGATCTCGCCGACGATGGTGCGCAGCCGGTCTTGCATGGCGGCGATAGCCTCCAGCAAGCGGCCTGTTTCGTCAAAAATCCGCACCTCTACCTGCGAGGTCAAATCCCCCCTGGCAATCCGCTCGGCCAGCACCACGGCCCGGCCAATCGGCTGGGTAATGCTGACCGTGATGCGCCAGGCAATCAAACCGCCCAATGTCAACGCCAGCAAGACCAACAGCCCTCCGGTGATGCGGGTGCGGTTTTGGGCTTGCTCTGCCAGTGCGGCGGTCTCGTTGTTCAGAGTGTTCTGCAACTCCACCAGTTCGGCCAGCTTGGCGCGCCACAGGGTTTCACTGGGGGCCACACGGTTCATCAAGCTGGTAGTGGCCGCCACCGTGTCACCGTCCTGGGCGGATTTAATGGCATCGTCCAACTCGGCCCGGGTTTTACGTCCGGTGTCCGTGATGTCTTTCAGCAGCTTTTGCTCGGCATCGGTGGTGTTGGTTGTGAACAGGTCGGTCAGTGCAGCTTCGCGCTTGTCGTACTGGGCCCGTGTTTGCAAAACCTGCTGAATCAGCTCGGTCGATCTTTTGACATCGATCTCGGTCAGCATGGCAGCAGACCGGCTCTGGATACCCATGGTGCTGACACTCTCCAGCATGCTATTGACCAGCCGTGTCTTGGTGGCGTTGGTGCCGGTGATCTCACGCATCTGGTCGCGCACGGTGCCCGCCGAGTTTTGGCCGACCGCTGCAATGGCGATGACCAGCACCAGCATGCAACCAAAGCCGAGCCCTAGGCGGCTGGAAATAGACAAAGATTTGAGTCGAGGAGAAGAGGGCATTATTTTGTGTCAAGTAAAAGAAAATTGTAGCAAAACGTAAGCAATAAGGGTGCCGCATAGCGCTCGGCGAATGTAATGACAAAGCGCCAGCCCGGCCAATGCCAATGAAAGCCAGTGCCATGCAAGACGGGCATCGGCCGATGGGCCGAATGTATGCAAGCCCCGTTGAATAGGACCGCAGCGTTTATCGCTTTTGTTATATGGCCTCGTACCGCCTAAAGCATCCGTACAAACCCGGTCGTAAATACGAATAAATCGTATTACATGGCTAAACTACCGCCTTCTTGCAAGCCGACGCCGCCCGGGCGTGAAGCCAGCCAACCTGTTCGCCCTGCTGCCATACATGCTGCCAAGTTTGTGCTGGACCTTATATGTCGGTCTTCTCAATTTCTATACCTAATTGCCTGTCTGCGCATGACCTGGTTGCGCAAGAAGCTATGTATTTTGTAGCAATAAGCTAGCGCATCCATGCAATCTACAACCGCTCTGCGCCGCTGGTCCTAGGTCCACAAATGGTCCAGCCTGGTCTGCACCATCTTCATGCTGCTGCTGTGTCTGACCGGTCTGCCGCTGATTTTTTACCATGAAATCGGCCACCTGTTGGGCACCGAAGTCGAAGCGCCCGAAATCCCTGCCACCGCACCCCGCGCCAGCCTGGATGTGGTGATGGCCACCGCCCAGGCCCGCTACCCGCATCTGGGTGGCATGTTTGCCTCGCAGGAAGAAGACGACGACCGCGTCTGGTACGTGACCCTCTCGCCCACCTCCACCGCCGTAGAGGGCTACAAGCAGGTGGCGGTAGATGCCCGCACCGGCCAAGCGCTGGCCGAGCCCAAGCTGGACGAGGGCTTTATGTACATCATGCTCAAGCTGCACGTAGACCTGTTTGCCGGGCTGCCCGGCATGCTGTTTTTGGGGCTGATGGGCATGCTGCTGATCGTGGCCATCGTCTCGGGCGTGGTGCTGTACGCCCCCTTCATGCGCAAGCTCGACTTTGGCACCGTGCGCCGCACCCGCAGCACCCGCACCCAATGGCTCGACATGCACAACCTGCTGGGCATCGTGACCCTGGTGTAGGCACTGGTGGTGGGGGCCACCGGGGTCATCAACACCTGGGCCGATCTGGTCATCCAATACTGGCAGCACGACCAGATGGCGCAGATGGTAGGCCCCCTACAAAGACAAGCCGCCGCTCACCCAACTAGGCTCGTTGCAAACCGCCGTGGATGCCGCCGTAGCACTGGAGCCCGGCATGAAGATGGGCTTCATCGCCTTACCCGGCACCAGCTTTTCCAGCCCACACCACTATGGCATTTTTATGCGCGGCACCACGCCGTTGACGGCCCGCCTGTTCAAGCCGGTGCTGGTAGACGCGCAGACCGGCCTGGTCACCGACAGCCGCACTCTGCCCTGGTACGTGACCGCCCTGCTGGTATCGCAGCCACTGCACTTTGGCGACTACGGCGGCATGCCGATGCAGATTGTGTGGGCCCTGCTGGACATTGCCACCATCGTGGTGCTGGGCAGCGGCCTGTACCTGTGGGTGCAACGCCGCCAGCCCAAGGTGGCGGCAGAGCCGGTGCAGGGGCAGGCCGCTTGAGCCCCGCATTCAAAAAACTCTGGCTCTGGCCCACCGTGCTGGGCGTACTGACCCTCAGCGGCCTGCTGAGCGGCCTGGTGTCAGACGGCTGGGGCGACTGGTGGTGCTGGCTGGGCCTGGGCCTGCCGGTGGCGGTCATGGCCTGGTATGCGCTGCCCTGGCCAAAATTTAAGTAAAAACAGGCTCTAGCGTATATCTCATATGCGCTGATAGCTATTTTTTTAATAGCAAACCTCCCGCAAATTACCCCCCAAGGAAACACCTAATGGCATACCGCCGTAACTTCCCACGCGCCCCCATCGCCACTGCCGTGCTGCTGGCACTGTCCGCAGCCGCCCACGCGCAAAGCACGGCCGACACCGCAGGCACCCTGGCCACCGTGCAGGTCAGCGCCAGCGCCGACGCATCGGCCGAAGGCCTGAGCAAACCCTACGCGGGCGGCCAGGTGGCACGCGGCTTTGGCAACTTCCAGGAGTCGTATTTCATCCGGGGCTTTTTGCTGAGCTCGGACGACGTGGGCTACAACGGCATGTACGGCCTGCTGCCACGCCAGTACATCGCCACCGAGCTGTTTGAGCGGGTGGAAGTACTGCCCGGCGCATCGACCTTCCTGAATGGTGCCAATCCGGGTGGTGGCGGCATCGGCGGCTCGGTCAACCTGGTGCCCAAGCGCGCGCCCAATGAAGCCCTGAAGCGCGTCACCGTGGGCGTGGGCAGCGGCGGTGCGTCTACTGTGTCGGCCGATGTGGCCCGCCGTTTTGGCCCCGACGATGCCACCGGCATCCGCATCAACGCTGCCACCCGCAGCGGCGGCAGCGCCGTGGACAAAGAAGACAACCAACTGGGCCCAGCCCGGCCCCTACTCCAACGAGCGCGACCTGTTCGGCACGCTGCGCGGCGACGGGCTTGCGCGGCAAGTTCAGCACCGGCGCAGCGGGCCACGAATGGGTCGCCTCGGCCTCCACCTACACGCTGGAGAAGAAAAACGCCTATGCAATGGACTACGCCAACAGCCAGGCGACCAACCTGTACCACCCGGTGGCCACCGCGCTGCCCGCCATCAGCAGCGCGGCCTTCACCGGCAACACCCTGGCCTCCCCGGCCCTGACCGGGCGCACCAGCATGACCAGCTTTGCCTTGGGCGATACCTTGTCGCTGCTAGGTGGCAGCACCCTGCTAACGCTGGGCGCACGCCACCAGACGCTGGATATCGACAACTACGCCTACGGCAGCGGGGCCCTGTCGGACAGCTACAACAAAAGCCGCACCAGCCCCATGCTGGCCGTGGTCTACAAACTGGACAAGCAGGCATCCATTTACGCCAACTACGTGGAAGGCCTGACCCAAGGCGGCACCGCCCCCAGTACCGCCGCCAACAAGGGCGAAACCCTGGCTCCCTATGTCTCCAAGCAAAAGGAAATCGGCCTGAAGTGGGACCTGGGCCGCATGGGTGGCACGCTGGCCTTGTTTGACACCAGCAAGCCCCGCGATCTGGTCAACAGCGCCAACGTATTCACCTCTAGCGGCAAAGACGAGCACCGGGGCGTGGAGCTGAGCGTACAAGGCGAGGCCAGCAAAACCCTGCGCCTGCGGGTAGACAACGTGGCCAACAAGAGCTACTGGGCCTCGTCCGGCGGCTACGCGGGTGCAGGCTATCTGGTGGCCGGTGCGCCGCGCAGCTTCAACCTCAGCGCCAGTATAGATTTTTAATGCCAAATAGGCTTCTAGCGCTTATTTTATATGCGCTAGAAGCTATTATTTGTATAGCGAATTAAGCCAAAGCCTGGGCAAAGTCGGCCAGTAGATCGGCACTTTCCTCCAGCCCCACCGACAGCCGGATCAGCCCGTCGGCAATCCCCATCTGCGCCCGCACCTCGGCCCCGGCCTCCCAAAAGATGGTCGGGGCCACCGGGATGATCAGCGTGCGGGTGTCGGCCAAACCGGTGGCCTTGATGGGAATCTGCAAGCGGTTGATGAAGGCCAGGCAGGCATCGGCATCGGCCAGCTCAAACGACAACAGCCACGACCCGGCGCTGAAATGCGCCTTCGCGCGGGCATGCTGCGGGTGCGAGGCCAGCATCGGGTAGTGCACCTTGACGACGGCCGGGTGGCCCTCTAAAAACTCGGCCAATGCCATCGCGGTGGCGCTGCTGTGGGCCACGCGCAGGGCCACGGTTTCGGCCCCCACGGCGATGCTGTGCGCATGCTCGCTGGACAGCGATGCGCCCATGTCGCGCAGGCCTTTTTTGCGAATCTGCTGTAGGCCCCACTGGCGCGGGTCGCCCTTGCGGTAGTTGGCAAAAATGGCCGGACAGGTGGTCCAGTCGAACAGGCCGGTGTCGGTCACCGCGCCGCCCAGCGCATTACCGTGGCCCGCAATTGTCTTGGTCAGCGCGTTGACCACCAGACTGGCCCCCACGGTTTTGGGCTTGAAAAGTACCGGCGAGGTGATGGTGTTGTCCACCACATAGACCAGCCCGTGCGCCTTGCAGACCGCGTCAATGCCTACAAAATCAGGAATCTGCGTGCCAGGGTTGGCAATGGTTTCCACAAACACCATCCGGGTGTTCGGCTGCACGGCGGCGGCCACGGCGGCGGCATCGGTGGCATCTACCGTGGTCACTGCAATACCCAGGTTGCGCAGCGTGCCGAAGATGCTGTTGGTGTTGCCAAACACGTAGCGGCTGGCCACCAGGTGGTCCCCGGCGCGCAGCAGGGTCAAAAAGATACCGCAAATCGCGCCCATGCCGGTGGCAAAGCAGATGCTGCCCACGCCGTCTTCCATCTTGGTGATCTTGGCCTCCAGCGCGGCGGTGGTGGGCGTGCCTTGGCGGGCATAGTTGTAGGCACCTTTGAGCGTGCCCTGGAACACGCCAATCAAATCCTCGACCTTGTCAAACCCGTATTGCACCGAGGTGTGCACGGGCATGTGCACTCCGCCATGCTCAACCCCAAATGCCTTGTCGCCGTGCACGATGGCGGTGGTAAATCCTTGCGTAGCCATGCTCTTTCCTAAAGTAACTTTGGCCCCAATTAGAGCATTGCACGCCCCCGGCATCCCGTCGCAACAGGATGTTACGATTTAGTGCTATCTCCGGCCTAAATCGGCGCCGCTCCTTTTTCCTTACCTACTGAGACCCCCTCCATGCTGCAATCTATCGAAGCCCGCACCGGCAACCCCGTCGGCGCGCAATGGTCCGAATCCACCCAAGCCGACATCGACCAGACCGTCGCAGCGGCTGCTGCCGTGGCCGATGCGTTTGCCGCCACCTCCGCCGCCCAGCGCGCGGGCCTGCTGCGCGGTTTGGCTACCGCACTGGAAGCCGAGCGCGAAGCCCTGGTGGCCGTGGCCGACCGTGAAACCGGTCTGGGCCTGCCCCGCCTGAACGGCGAACTCGACCGCACCACCTTCCAGCTGCGCGGCTTTGCCGATGTGCTGGATGCCGGTACGGTACACGCCACGGTGGATGACGCCGCCGTAGCCGGTGCGCCCCCCGCAGGCCGCCCCCGCATCAGCAAAGTGCGCGTGCCCGTAGGCCCGGTGGCCATGTTCTCGGCCAGCAACTTTCCGTTTGCCTTCTCGGTGCTCGGCGGCGATACGGCGGCCGCCCTGGCTGCGGGCTGCCCGGTGGTCGTCAAGGGCCACCCCGCGCACCCCGAGCTGTCGCGCCTGACCGTCGCCCTGGCCCAACGCGTGGTGGCCGAGCTGGGCCTGCCCGCAGGCGTGTTCGGCTTTGTGCAAGGTGGCTCCATCGCGGTGGGCGTGCAACTGGTGCAGGCCCCGGCCATCGCCGCTGTGGCCTTTACCGGCTCATTCAAGGGCGGCACGGCGCTGGCCAAGATTGCGGGCGACCGCCCTCGCCCCATCCCGTTTTACGGCGAACTCGGCTCGGTCAACCCGCTGGTGGTGCTGCCCGCAGCCGCTGCCAAAAACGGTGCCGAGCTGGCCAGCACGCTGGCCGCGTCCATCTGCCAAGGTGCAGGCCAGTTCTGCACCAGCCCCGGCATCATCCTGGTGCACAAAGATGCCGCGTCCGATGCGTTTGTGGCGGCCCTCGCCACCGCGCTGCAAGCCCTGCAACCGCACACCATGCTGTCGGCTGCCATCCGCTCCACCTTCGACAAGGGTGTGGCCCGCTGGCGCGCCGACGCGGCCCTGACTCCGCTGGTCGCCGATGTGTCGGACGCTGCCGCGCCACGTCCATTTCTTGCCGAAGTGCAAGCCGCCGACTTCATCGCCAGCCAGGCCCTGCATGAAGAAGTTTTTGGCTCTGCGGCCCTGGTGGTGCGTGTGGCATCGGTAGATGAAAGCATCGCCGTGCTGCGCGCCATCGGCGGCTCGCTGACTGTCACGCTGTGGGGCGCCGAAGTAGCAGACGAAGCCACCCGCAACCTGGTCCGCGCCGCCACCCAGATCGCTGGCCGCGTGCTGTTTGCGGGCGTGCCCACCGGCGTGGCCGTGACCGAAGCCCAACTGCACGGCGGACCGTTCCCGGCCTCCACCCAGCCGTTCACCACCTCGGTGGGCTTTGCGGCGGTAGACCGCTTCCTGCGCCCCGTAGCCTTGCAAGACGCACCGGCCTGGCTAGTGGAACGCAACGGCGTGCCCTGCTGATGATTATGGATGTTTTAGGCCGCTAGCGCTTATTGCATGTGCGGATGCAGCTATTTAAAATATAGCAAACCATCCGCACCAATACACCCACAGTGCAGGCTTATTCCTCGTAGGCCACTACCGCTTGGGATGCCTGGGACAGGCAGTAGGCCAGGGCTTCATCGGTGGGGTAAAACCGGGCGCGCTCGCCCAGTTGCAGCACGGCCTGGGCGCTACCTTGCGCGGTTTGGCACTGCACCGACACCCGCACCGGCAGGCCATACACCACATCGCCCTGCTCCGTGGTTTCGCATGCGGGCGGAAAGTCTTTCACCAGCCGGTCAAAGTCCAGCCCGGCCCCGGTGGCGTTGGGGGGCAGTTGCAGCCGCAAAAACTTGGCA
This sequence comes from Rhodoferax sp. LB1P47, assembly GCF_056521445.1. Classification (NCBI taxonomy): domain Bacteria; kingdom Pseudomonadati; phylum Pseudomonadota; class Betaproteobacteria; order Burkholderiales; family Comamonadaceae; genus Rhodoferax; species Rhodoferax sp. LB1P47. The sequence continues at coordinate 58,668 of NZ_JBWMAU010000004.1, forward strand.
TAGCGGCAGCGGGCGGTGGCCAGGCTGTAGGCATCGGTGATGCTCATTTGCAGGCCGCCGCCGCCAAAGCGGTCGGTTTGCACCTTGCCCATAGCGATGATGAGTTCATCGTCCCGAAACAGGTTTTTATTCGCCTGCATCAGCGCATCGCTGACCCGCGCATCGATCATGGCGCTGCCGTCTTCCAGCCTGAACAGGCCCAGTTTGCCGCGCTGGCCGTTGATGACGCGCAGGTCGCTGACGATGCCCGCAAACATCACAATGTCGCGGCTGTCCACGGCCTGTGACAGGTCGTATTTGGCGAAGCGGCGTACTTCTTTGCGTACCTCGTCAAACAAGTGGCCCGACAAATAGAAGCCCACCGCCGTTTTCTCTAGCGTCAGGCGCTCCTTGATGCCCCACATGGGCGTGTCCACCAGCTCGGGCTCTTGGGTGCTGGAGCCGTGGCTGTCGTCCATGTCGAACAGGCCGCCCTGGTTGGCGTTGGCCAGCGTGGCGGCGGCGAAGGCGAAGGCGCGGTCTACCGAGGCGCTCAGCGCGGCGCGGTTGATTTCAATCGCATCAAACGCCCCGGCCTTGATCAGCGCTTCTACGGTGCGTTTGTTCAGTTTGGATTTATCCACGCGCACGCAGAAGTCGAACAGGCTGGTGAATGGCCCACCGGCTTCTCTGGCCGCCACGATGGCCTCGATGGCCTGCTGGCCCGTGCCTTTGACGGCCCCCAGGCCGTAGCGGATGCATTTGTCGGTGACCGGCTCGAAGCGGTGGCGGCCCAGGTTGACGTTGGGCGGCTCGAACGTCAGGCCCATCTTGCCGGCATCTTCAAACAGCAGTTTGAGTTTGTCGGTGTCGTCCATTTCCACCGTCAAGTTGGCGCAGAAGAATTCGGCGCAGTAGTGCACCTTGAGCCAGCCGGTGTGGTACGCCAGCAGCGAATAGGCGGCGGCGTGCGACTTGTTGAAGCCGTAGCCCGCAAACTTCTCCATCAAGTCGAAGATTTCGTCGGCCTTGGCCTCGGTAATGTCGTTCTTGGCGGCCCCGGCGCGGAAGATGGCGCGGTGCTCGGCCATTTCTTCCAGCTTCTTTTTACCCATCGCCCGGCGCAGCATGTCGGCCCCGCCCAGTGAGTAGCCGCCCAGAATCTGCGCGGTCTGCATCACCTGCTCCTGGTAGACCATGATGCCGTAGGTCTCGCTCAGCATCTCGGCCACCAGTGGGTGCGGGTACTCCACCACCTCGCGGCCGTGCTTGCGCGCCACGAAGCTGGGAATCAGGTCCATCGGGCCGGGGCGGTACAGCGCATTCAGGGCGATCAGGTCTTCTAGCCGGGTGGGTTTGGCGTCTTTCAGCATGCGTTGCATGCCGGTACTTTCAAACTGGAACACGGCCTCGGTCTTGCCCTCGGAGAACAGGCGGTAGGTTTTGGCATCGTCCAGGGCGATGTTTTCAAACGCAAAGTTCTCTTGGCCCGGGTGGCGGGCAACGATGAAGTCTTTGGCAATCTCCAAAATGGTCAGCGTGGCCAGGCCCAAAAAGTCGAACTTCACCAGGCCGATAGCCTCCACGTCGTCCTTGTCAAACTGGCTCACCGCCGAGTCGCTGCCCGGCTGCTGGTACAGCGGGCAAAAGTCGGTCAGCTTGCCGGGCGCAATCAGCACGCCCCCGGCATGCATGCCGACGTTGCGGGTCATGCCCTCCAGCTTTTGCGCCATCTCGATCAGGGTGCGCACATCTTCTTCGGCCTCGATACGGGCGGCCAGAATCGGCTCCATCTCGATGGCGTAGTTGTTTTTGTCGCCGTCTTTCTTGGGATCTGGCGGGTATTGCAGCGTGACCGACATGCCGGGCTTGTTGGGAATCAGCTTGCTGATGCCGTCGCAAAAGTTGTAGCTCAGGTCCAGCACCCGGCCCACGTCGCGGATGGCCGCGCGGGCCGCCATGGTGCCGAAGGTAACGATCTGGCTGACGGCGTTTTTGCCGTACTTTTCTTTCACATAGTCGATCACCCGGTCGCGGTTGCCCTGGCAAAAGTCGATGTCGAAGTCGGGCATGGAGACGCGTTCGGGGTTCAAAAACCGCTCAAACAGCAGCTTGTACTGCAACGGGTCCAAATCGGTGATCTTCAGCGCGTAGGCCACCAAAGAGCCCGCACCGGAACCCCGGCCGGGGCCGACCGGGCAGCCGTTGAGCTTGGCCCAGTTGATGAAGTCGCCCACGATCAAAAAGTAGCCTGGGAAACCCATCTTCAGGATGGTGGTGATCTCGAACTCCAGCCGCTCGATGTAGCCGGGGCGCACTTCTTCGCGCTTGGCATCAACAGGGTACAGGTGTAGCAGGCGCTCTTTCAGGCCCTCGTGCGAGGCGTAGCGGAAGTAGTCCTCGGGGCTCATGCGCACGCCATCGACCAGCGGCGTGGGGAAGTCGGGCAGCTGCGGCTTGCCCAGCACCAGCGTGAGGTTGCAGCGCCGGGCAATTTCCACCGTGTTGGCAATGGCCGTCGGCACATCGGCAAACAGGGCCAACATTTGCGCGCTGGACTTGAAATACTGCTCGCGGGTAAAGCGGCGCACCCGGCGCTGGTTGCCCAGAATTTCACCGTCGGCAATACACACCCGGGCTTCGTGGGCCTCGTAGTCGTCGGGTTCGGTGAACTGCGACGGGTGCGTGGCCACCACGGGCAGTTGCAGACGGGCGGCGAGTTGCACGGCGGCCACCACATGGGCTTCGTCATCGGCCCGGCCCGCACGTTGGAGTTCGATGTAGAAGCGCTGCGGGAACACGGCGGCCAGCTGTGTGGCGACCGCATCGGCCCGCACCGTATCGCCCTGCACCAGGGCCTGGCCCACCGGCCCGGCCTGTGCACCGGCCAGGCACATCAGCCCAGCGTTCAGTTCTTGCAGCCAGGCCCACTTGATCGTGGCCTGGTTTTTAACGATGTTTTGGGTAAAGCCGCGTGCCAGCAGCTCCGACAGATTGAGGTAGCCCTGCTTGTTTTGCACCAGCACGATGACGCGCGACAGGGCGCTGGTGTCTTGCCCCAGCCCTTCCAGAAATATCTCGGCACCGATGATGGGTTTGAGGCCCTTGCCCCGGGCTTCTTTGTAAAACTTGAGTGCGCCAAACAGGTTGCTCAGGTCGGTAATGGCCAGCGCGGGCTGCTGGTCCTTGGCGGCTACTTTGACGGTGTCGTCGATGCGGTTGGTGCCGTCAACGACAGAAAATTCGGTATGGAGGCGGAGATGGACAAACATGTCTCCATTTTAGGTGGCGGGTTTGGCCTGGAGGCCCGCTGCCAGCGACACACCGAGTTTGTGATTTTCAAGAAATAGTTGAAACACTTTGTGTACAACTGCTAGCATGCCCAAGCATTGAAATTAGAGCGGGCAAGCTCCACCAGAGGCCTGCACAAGCACCCCCGCGATAGGGAGAAATCCACCGTAGAACCATTGGGAGAGACACCATGTTCCGTACTATCCGCAGTTCCACCCTGTGTTTGGCCGCCGTTGGCATTCTTGCCGCACTAGTCATTGCATTGCAGTCGTATTGGGGCTTTAGTCGCCTCAACGACATCGCCCAAAAAACCTTTGTGGCCAAAGATGTGGTCGCTGACATCTTGCCGCCCCCGCTGTACCTGATTGAGCTGCGGCTGGTGTTGTCGCAGGCCGTCGAGGGCACGATGGCGTTGCCCGAAGCCAAAAAGCAGCTCACCCGCTTGATGGACGAGTATGAAACCCGGGTCAGGTTCTGGACGCAAAACGCCCCCCTGGGCCTGGAGGCGCAAATCCTGGGTCGCCAGCACCAGGCTGCGTTGAAGTTCATTGCGGCCATCCGCGAAGGCATCCTGCCGCTGCTGGAGAAAGACGATGTTGCCGGTGCCCGTGAAAAGTTGCTCCTGGCGCATGCGCTGTACCTGGAGCACCGGGCCGGGGTGGATGAAACCAGCGTCGTAGCTTCCAAAATTTCAGACAGCATGATTGCGGCCTTTACGGCAACCGGGGAAGACGTGTCAAAAACCTCGTTGATCGTCGTGGTCGTGGCCTTGGTGGTACTGGCCTGGGTCTCGGGTCCGGTGCTGGTCAGCATCCGCAAACCGATTGCGGAATGCACCCGGATCGCCCAAGAGGTGGCCGCCGGCAATTTGTTTGCGCCCATCAGCAAAACCCGCAACGACGAGATCGGTACGCTGCAAGAAGCCCTGGCAGCCATGCAAACCGCGTTGCGCCAGATGGTGGGTGAAGTGCGTACCTCGTCTGAAGACATCAAGATGTCCAGCGCAGAAATCGCCAGCGGCGGTATGGACCTGAGCGCCCGCACCGAAAGCACCGCCGCCAGCCTGGAGCAAGCGGCGGCAGCGATGGAGCAGCTCACCTCCACAGTGACCCAAAACACCGAATCCGCCCGGCAGGCCAACCATCTGGCCGCTTCGGCCGTCACCGTGGCAGAGCGCGGTGGCCACCTGGTCGGCCAGGTGGTCACCACCATGCAGGGCATCGACGACAGTTCGCGCAAGATCGTCAGCATCATCAGCGTGATTGACGGCATCGCCTTCCAAACCAACATCCTGGCCTTGAATGCCGCCGTGGAAGCGGCCCGGGCGGGCGAGCAAGGGCGCGGGTTTGCGGTGGTTGCCAGCGAGGTCCGGATGCTGGCTCAGCGCAGCGCCGAGGCCGCCAAAGAGATCAAAAGCCTGATCGATGACAGCGTGGGCCGGGTCGAATCGGGCAGCAAGCTGGTGTTTGAAGCGGGCAGCACCATGACCGAAATCGTCAGCCAGGTGCAGCGGGTCAGCGGCATCATTGCCGAAATCACCGCTGCGGCATCCGAGCAGGGCGCAGGCATCGGCCAGATCAACCAGGCCGTGGCCCTGCTGGACCAGATGACGCAGGAAAACTCGGCCCTGGTCGAGGAAAGCGCGGCCTCGGCCGAAAACCTGAAGCGCTCGGCGCTGGGCTTGACCAGCCTGGTCAGCGCCTTTCGATTGGAAGCGGGTGGCGGTATGGCACTGGCGGCCTCCTAAAATCGGCGGGTGAACACCATCCTGAATATCTCCGCCTACAAATTCGTTCCTCTGCCCGATGCCCCTGCCCTGCGCGACCTGCTGCACGGCTGGGCCACCGAGCTCCAGCTCAAAGGCACCATCCTGCTGGCCACAGAGGGTATCAACCTGTTTTTAGCCGCACCCGAAGCCGGTGTGCGCAGCTTCATCGCCCGCCTGCACGCCGATCCGCGCTTTGCCGACATCGCCCCCAAAGAAAGCTGGTCGGCCCACCAGCCGTTCAAGAAGATGCTGGTGAAGGTAAAAAACGAAATCATCCGCATGGACCACCCGGCCATCCAGCCCAGCGCAGGCCGCGCCCCGGCGGTCGATGCCCGCACCGTCAAACGCTGGCTCGACCAGGGCGTAGACGACAACGGCCGCCCGGTGGTCACGCTGGACACCCGCAACGCCTTCGAGGTAGACCACGGCACATTCGTCGGGGCCATCGACTGGCGGATCGACAAATTCACCGAATTCCCCCAGGCCTTGCGAGAGCACAAGGCCGAACTGGCCGGCAAGACGGTGGTCAGCTTCTGCACCGGCGGCATCCGGTGCGAAAAGGCCGCAATTTTGATGCGCGAAGAAGGGCTGGAGCACGTCTACCAGCTGGAAGGCGGCATCCTCAAATACTTCGAGGAAACCGATGGCGCCCACTACCAGGGTAATTGCTTTGTGTTTGATGAACGCCGAACACTAAAAGCCGACCTCACGGCCAGCATGTCGAATGCTATTGAAAAGTGAGCTACTGGCGCAGGTGGAATATACGCCAGAAGCCTAAATGGCATATGGATTCGACACCCCCATACAGGTAGAACGGGTATCCGTAATTATGGCAACGGGATGAACTCGGCATCGCCGGGCACCTGGCCCATGCGCTGGGCTTGCCAGTCGGCTTCGGCTTGCAGGATGCGTTCTTTGCGGCTGGACACAAAGTTCCATCGGATGAAGCGGTGGCCGTCCAGCGCGTCGCCGCCGATCACCAGCAGGCGGGTAGCCGTTGTGGCGCAGATCTGCGTGGTCTGGCCCGGCTCCAGCAGCGCCAGGGTGCGGGCGGCCAGCACCACGCCGTCCACCTCCACATCGCCATCCACCGGGTACACGGCCAGCTCCTGCGCCAGCGGCGGCAGGGCCAGCAAGCCACCGGTGGGCAGCGCGATGTCGAGGTACAGGGTGGGTGCGAAGGTGACCACCGGAGACGTTTTGCCCCAGGCGCTGCCAATCAGCACGCGCACTTGCGTATCGCCCACAGTCAGCTCGGGAATATCTGCGGCCGGGGTGTGGGTGAAGCTGGGCTCCACCTCTTCAAAGGCCTGCGGCAGCGCGGCCCAGAGCTGGATGCCGTGGTTGGTGTACGCGCTGGCGGCAAGCGTGGGTGGTGGCCGCTCGGAATGCACGATGCCGCGCCCGGCAGTCATCCAGTTGATGGCGCCGGGTTCGATGTGCTGCACGCAGCCCAGGCTGTCGCTGTGCAGCATCGCGCCGTCAAATAAGTAGGTCACTGTGGCCAGCCCGATGTGCGGGTGCGGGCGCACCGCGTGGCCCCCACCGGGCGGCACGGCCACCGGACCAAAGTGGTCAAAAAACAAAAAAGGCCCGACCGATTGCCGCGCGGCGGCAGGTAGCACCCGGCGCACCACAAAACCGCCGCCAAGATCTTTGGCCTGGCCGGTGAGTTGCAGGGTGATGGGCATGGTCGGGCTCCTGTGGAATTAACGTAAAAGAACAAACTTTCATAAGCCGGGGTGCGCGGCATCCCGGCATGAAAGTTAGGCTAGAAATTTAGCGGTGATGTCGGCCACGCGCTTGCCGTAGAGCTTGGCGGTGTCCAGGTCGCCTTGCGACATTTCAGCCGGGCTGGAATCCGAAGGGGACTGCACCAGCACGCCCACCGAGCCACCCAGGTTGTTCAGGTCGTTGCGGGAAGCGGCCTTGGTATTGCTGGGCATTTGGCCCAGGCTGACCCAGATGCCACCTTGCTGCGAAGCCAGCGTTTGCAGATAGATAAGCGTGACTTGCTTGTCGCCGCTGAAGCTGGCGCTGTTGGTGAAGCCGCCAAACACTTTGTCTTTCCAGGCGCTGGTGAACCAGGCTTTGCTGGTGGCATCGGCAAACTTCTTGAACTGCCAGCTCGGGCCACCCATGTAGGTGGGTGTGCCAAAGAGGATGGCATCGGCGGCGTTGAGCGATGCCCAACCGGCTTCGGACACATTGCCCTCGGCATCAATGGCGATCAGTTCGGCGCTGGCACCTTCGGCCACGGCCTGGGCTACGCGCTGGGTGTGGCCGTAGCCAGAGTGGTACACAACAACAGTTTTGGTCATACAGACTTTCAAAGTAAGTGAAAACAACGAACGGGAAACACTTTAAACCGACTTAACCAAGCCGACGGGCATCCAGGCTCCATGCACCAGGCCCCCAGGCGGCCAGGGTCAGCAGGCCACCCACCACGGCGATGTTCTTGATGAACAGCAGCTGCGTCACCATCACTGCCTCGGCCGGTACGGCCCAGAAGGCGTGGAAGAAGAAGCTAGCCACCAGGGTGAACCCGGCCAGCACCAGCGCCGCCCAGCGGGTGCCCAGGCCGAAGATCAGCGCCAGGCCGCCCAGCACTTCCACCGCAATGGCCGCCAGTGCACCCAGCGTGGGGAACGGCAGGCCGACCGAGGCGATGTAGCCCACCGTGCCAGCAAAGCCGGTAATTTTGCTGATGCCCGCAGGTAAAAACAACACGGCCAACAGCTGGCGACCGGCAAGGCTCAGGGGGTTTTGGAGGGTTTTAAACATGGTTTTCTTTCAAAGTTGGGTTAAAAAATTCAAGCGGCTAAATCAAAAACCAGCACTTCGGCACTCGCCGCATTGCCCAGGGTGAGCAGGGCTTCGTTTTCGATCAACAGCGCATCCCCGGTGGTGAGCGCCGTGCCATTCACTTCCAGCGCACCGCTGATCAGGTGCACATAGCTCTTGCGCGCCGGGTCCAGCGCCAGGGTGGCGGATTCCGCACCGTCCAGCAGCCCGGCATACAGGTGTGCATCGGCATGGATGGTCACCGAGCCCTGGGCCCCGTCGGGCGAGGCCACCAGCCGCAACGCACCGCGCTTTTCAATGTCGGCAAAGGTTTTTTGCTCGTAGCTGGGCGCAATGCCTTTCACATTCGGCTCGATCCAGATTTGCAGAAAGTGCGTGGTCTGGTCGGCGGCATGGTTGAACTCGCTGTGCTGCACGCCCCGCCCGGCGCTCATACGTTGCACGTCGCCGGGTGGAATGCCCTTGACGTTGCCCATCGTGTCGCGGTGCGCCAGCTCGCCTTGCAGCACGTAGCTGATGATTTCCATGTCGCGGTGGCCGTGGGTGCCAAAGCCTGCGCCGGGGGTAATGGTGTCTTCGTTGATGACGCGCAGATTGCCCCAGCCCATGTGCTTGGGGTCCATGTAACCGGCAAACGAAAAGCTGTGGTGCGACTTGAGCCAGCCATGGTCAGCGTGGCCACGGTCTTGGGATTTACGGAGGGTGAGCATCTAAAAACTCCTGGTGGGTGGTAGATCCGCGTATCGAATCCATGCCTGAATTTTGGGCTTGGGCACCCCCGTGGCTGTCCACCGCGTTTGATGGCATCATTCTATTAATTTGAACGAAATAAGAACAACCATGCAAAACGCCCGCGACGCACTCACCCCCGATGCCCTGTCCATGCTGGTCACCATCCACGCCCAGGGCAGCTTTGCGGCGGCCGCCCGCAGCCTGGGCATGGTGCCCAGCGCCCTGACCTACCGGGTGCGCAATATCGAGGACGCGCTGGACGTGCTGCTGTTCGACCGCAGCTCGCGCCAGGCCAAACTCACGGTGGCCGGAGCCGAGCTGCTGCGCGAAGGCCAGCGCCTGCTGGAAGATATTGACGCGGTGGCCAACCGCGTCAAACGCGTGGCCACCGGTTGGGAGCCGCAGCTAACGATTGCGGTAGACAGCGTGATCTCGCGCGCCACGGTGATGGAGCTGTGCGAGGCATTTTTTGCCCTCAATCCGCCCACCCGCGTGAAGATCCGCGAAGAGGTGCTGTACGGCACGCTGGACGCGCTGGTCACCGGCCAGGCCGATGTGGCGATTGGCGTGGCGATGGACAACATCACCAACAGCAACATCCTCGGTGCGCCGCTGGGCGATATGCGCTTCATCTTTGCCGTGGCCCCGCACCACCCGCTGGCCCAGTTGCCCGAGCCGCTGAGCGATGCGCTGATCCAGCAGCACCGCGCCGTGGCCGTGGCCGACTCCACCCAGCGCGGCAACGCCCTCACCTTGGGCCTGCTGGGCGGGCAAGACGTGTTTACCGTGCCTAGCATGCGGGCCAAACTTGAGGCCCAATTGCGCGGCCTGGGCTGCGGATTTTTGCCCGAAGGCCTGGCCCGCCCCTACCTGGAAACCGGCCGTCTGGTCAGCCGCACGGTAGAGCGGCCCAGCCGCGTTATTTCGATCAACTACGCTTGGCGGACCGAGGCCAGCGGCACCCACGGGCGGGCGCTGCAATGGTGGCTGCAACAGCTCAAAAGCCCGGCTACGCGGGCAGCACTGTTGGAGCGGCAGCAAAGCAACTGACCTGCGGGGAGTCCCCAAGGAAATTGGCTGCGCAGTGCGTGTAGAGTGTGCTTGGTCGTTCCCCAGTAGCCACTCCAGAGAAAACCAATACCTATGACAAACAAAACCAGTGCTACAGCTCCCCGCCAGATCGCCGTCATTGGCGCAGGTATGGCGGGTATTGCCTGCGCCCGCACGCTGGTGCAGGCCGGCCACAACGTCTCGGTGTTCGACAAAAGCCGGGGCGTGGGCGGGCGCATGTCTACCCGCAGCACCGCGTTTGGCACGTTTGACCACGGTGCGCAGTACTTCACCGTGCGCGACCCGCGTTTTGCGCTGGCCCTGGAAACGGCCAAAGGCCTGTGCAAACCTTGGAGTGCCAGCTCGGTGCGGGTGCTCGACACTTTTGGCCAGGTGGCCTCGGCCGGCCTGCCCTCGCGCGATGCGCACTGGGTCGCGTCACCCGGTATGAACGCGCTGGTCAAGCACTGGGCCCTACCGCTGGCCAACGATGGCCGCCTAGAGCTGGAAACCCAGGTCACCCGCATCGAACGCGACCCGATGGATAAGAAAAAATGGCAGCTGCGCACCACCGGCATGCCCGGTGCGCCCGACGCAAGCCATGTGTTCTCGGGTTTCGATGCCGTGGTGCTGGCCATGCCCCACCCACAAACCGTAGACCTGCTGCAAAAATCGGCCCAGGCCGCCCGGCTGGTGCGGGAGATCCACCCGGTGCAAGTTGCCCCCTGCTGGACGCTGATGCTGGCCTTCCCACAGGCCATCCAGCCCACGATGGCCCACATCGGCCCGCAGTGGAACGCCGCCCGCAGCAACCACCACCGCATTGCCTGGCTGGCGCGTGAATCCAGCAAGCCCGGGCGCGGCGGCGTGGAGCGCTGGACGGTGCAGGCCAGCCCGGCCTGGTCGCACGAACACCTGGAAGACGATGCCGCCCGCGTGCAGGCCAAGCTGATCAAGGCCTTTGCCGAGGTCACCGGCATCCGCGCCGAACCCGCCCACGCCGCCGTACACCGCTGGCGCTACGCCCAAACCCTGCAACCGCTGGGCCGCAGCCATCTGTGGGACGACAAGTCCAACATCGGAGCCTGTGGCGACTGGTGCATCGGCCACCGGGTGGAAGACGCCTTCATCTCCGGCCTGGAGATGGCGCTGGCAATTGCCTAATCCAGGCTACACCGGACGGTTCGCTCCGTCCCCCACGGGCCCGCTGCATGCGGGCTCTTTGGTTGCCGCCCTGGCCAGTTGGCTCGATGCCCGGGCTTGTGGTGGCCGATGGCTGGTGCGCATCGAAGACGTGGACACCCCGCGCTGCCTGCCCGGCGTGGACGCACTGATCCTGCAACAGCTCGCCGCCTGCAGCCTGCTACCCGACGCGCCGCCCACCTACCAATCGCAACGCAACCCGCTGTACCAACACGCGCTAGACCAACTGGTCGCCGGTGGCTGGGCCTACCCTTGCGCTTGCTCGCGCAAAGAAATCGAAGCCGCCTGCGCGGCACTCGGCCAGCAGCGCAACCGCAATACGGAGCTCGTCTACCCCGGCACCTGCCGCACCGGCTTGCACGAACGGCCCGCCCGCGCCTGGAGACTGTGGACTGATAAATTTATAGAAAATAGGCCTCAAGCGCACATTGCATCTGCGCAAGTAGCTATGAAATCAATAGTGGCTGAGGTACTGGCGTGGAACGACCGCCTGCTCGGCCCCCAGCAGCAAAACCTGGCCGCCGAGGTGGGTGACTTCATCTTGCGCCGCGCCGACGGCCTGTGGGCCTACCAGCTCGCCGTGGTGGTGGACGATGCCGCCCAAGGCATCACCCACGTGGTGCGCGGCCAAGACCTGGCCGACAACACGCCCCGCCAGATGTGGCTGCAACAGGCCCTGGGTGTACCCACGCCGCAGTATTTGCACACACCGCTGGTGCGCGGCGCGAATGGCGAAAAATTGTCTAAGCAGAATGGTGCGCAAGCGCTGGATCTGGAGTCGCCGCTAGCAGCGTTGAATGCGGCCGCACAGGTGCTGGGTTTAGCGGCTAGGCAGGGTGGGTGCGGCGATGCGCTGGCGGCTTGGGTGGTGGAATGGCGGTACCGCCACAATGGCTAAAATAGCCATTACACCCACCCATTCGCAAGGCCCGCCATGCACCTCACCGCTACCGAAGCCAAAAACCGTTTTGGCCATTGCCTATCGCAAGCCAAGATCAGCCCGGTCCGCATCGAGAAAAATGGCCGCCTGGAAGCCTTGATCGTGTCCGCCGAGCAGTTCGCCGATCTGGAGCGCCGCGCCAATGCCGCCAGCCCCAAATTGACGCCTGAGCAATTCGGTGAAACATACAAGGAATGGATTGGTGCACAGCAACAGCACATGGACGAACAAGGTTTATGGTGCGATGACATCCGTACTTGGTAAAACCTAACTGTAGAACCTGCCCGTGGCCCAGTTTGATGTGTACCCCAACCCCAGTCCGCGCTCTAAATCGTCTATGCCCTACGTGGTGGACGTGCAAAGCAACCTGCTCTCGGCACTGCCCAGCCGCTTGGTCATGCCCTTGTCGCGGGTGGGCATCCACGCGCCCATGTCGCGCCGCTTGGTAAAGCAATTCACCATTGAAGGCGAAAGCTTTTTTTTACTCGCCCACGCCGCCGCGCCGGTAGACGCACGCAGCCTCAAAGACGCAGTGGCATCGCTCCACCATGTCGGCTATGAGGTTGTTGAGGCGATGGATGTGGTGCTTAGCGGTGTTTAACCTCCTCTTTTTTCATTGACGTATTCCATGCAGACCGAACTCCCCCCCGCAATCTCCCCTGACAGCCCCCCTGCGGCCCCCGCTTACCCCAAAACCATCAAAAGTTTCGTCCTCCGCACGGGCCGCACCACGGTCGGCCAGGCCAAGGCGTTTGACACTCTGGGGCCGCAGTTTTTGCTGCCCTACCGCAGTGCGCCGCTGGACCTGGATGCCACCTTTGGCCGCAGCGCCCCCACCATTCTGGAAATCGGCTTCGGCATGGGCGAAGCCACGGCCAGCATCGCGGCGCTGCTGCCGGAAAACAACTTTCTGTGCTGCGAAGTCCACACGCCCGGCGTGGGTGCGCTGCTCAAGCGCATTGGCGAAGAGGGGCAAACCAATATCCGCATCTGCCAGCACGACGCCGTGGAGGTGCTAGACCACATGCTGCCACTGGCCTGCCTGGACGGCGTGCACGTATTCTTCCCCGACCCCTGGCACAAAAAGAAGCACAACAAGCGCCGCCTGCTGCAAGCCCCGCTGGTCGCCAAGCTGGCCGCCCGCCTCAAACCCGGCGGCTACCTGCACTGCGCTACCGACTGGCAAAACTACGCCGAGCAGATTCTGGAGGTGCTGAGCGCCGAGCCGCTGCTGCAAAACACTGCCGCCGACTACGCCCCCAAGCCCGCCTACCGCCCGCTCACCAAGTTCGAGAACCGGGGCATCAAGCTAGGCCACGGCGTGTGGGATGTCGTATTTAAAAGGGTGTGACACTCCCTACGCGCAATGGTGTTGGCCCCAGCACCGTCGGTCTGCCCGGTGGTAGCTGGCCCAGCGTCATCGACTTCTTTGCCGAACGCTTTCCCACCGTAGAGCGCACGGTCTGGCTGGAGCGCATGCGTGACGGCTTGGTGCTGGACGAACAGGCCCTGCCCGTGCCGCCCGATGCCGTCTACCGCCCGCACACCCGGCTGTATTACTACCGCCATTTGCCGGTCGAGCCACGCATTCCGTTCGAGGCGCAGGTTTTGTTCCAGGACGCGCATCTGCTGGTGGTGGACAAGCCGCATTTTCTGCCTACCATGCCGGCCGGGCGCTATGTGCAAGAAACCCTGCTGGTGCGGCTCAAGCAAAGCTTGGGGCTAGACACCCTGGCCCCGCTGCACCGGCTGGACCGCGAGACTGCTGGGGTCACGCTGTTTGCCATCCAACCTGCTGAGCGGGCGGCCTACCACGCGCTGTTCAAACAGCGCGAAGTTCACAAGCAATACGAAGCAATTGCGCCTTGGCGCGCCGACCTGCCGCCTATCTACCGCAGCCAGATCGTGCCTGGCGAGCCGTTTTTTCGCTACGGTGAAGCACCGGGCGAAGCCAATTCTGAAACCCATATCGCTGTGCTGGAACGCATGGGTGACTGGGCCCGCTACCGGCTGTCGCCCATCACCGGCCGCACCCACCAGCTACGGGTGCATATGGCGGCGCTGGGCGTGCCCATCCGCAACGACCGCTTCTACCCCGAGGTGGTCAACATTGCCGACGACGACTACCGCGCTCCCTTGCAGCTGCTGGCCCGGTCGATTGCGTTTACCGACCCGGTGACCGGCCAGGCGCGGCAGTTTGAGAGCACGAAAACCCTTGGTGAACAGCCTTAGCGCTTGATCTCTACCGTTTCGTTCGGGTAGAGCACGGTCATGGCCATAGGCACGGCATGTTCGTTTTCGGTGCTGACCGGCTGGGGCGGGCCGGACTCGGTCGGCCAGTACATATCTTCCGCCGCATTCACCGCACCAACTCCGGGGGTTAAATACAGTGACACCGCCACCATAGCGGCACAAAACACCAGCCACAACAAGGCTGACACCCACGGCAGCGGTTCAGCCCGGGCCCGGGGCATGGGTTTAGGGCGCGCAGAGGTTATTCGCATGAAAACTCCTTTGGATCATTCAAGGGGCGTGTACCGACCGCTCGGAGGGGGAACCCAGGGCCACCCGCTGGATCTCGCCTTCGTTTGCGTGGCCCAAGCTGTCCCCGCGCGCATAGGCGCTCAGCTTGCGGTAAATCGACTTCACATGGAGCAGCAGGTCGGGCTGGATGCTGAAAACCCGGTCGCCAACATGCTCCAGCGCCATGCCACGGGCTATCCAGCGCAAGATGCCGGCCTCGTCAGCGGTCAGCGGGTGGTTTGACTCACGCAGCGGCGCGGCCCAGGCCGATCCGGTCTCGGTGCCCAAGCGCAAGCGAAAGCGCCCCAACACCCGGTACGCCATGCTAGGGCTGATGGGTGCACTACCGGCACGCCAGCGATGGATGCTTTGGACCAGGCTCTCGGGCGCGCTGTCTTTGAACAGATAGGCGGTTGCCCCGGCTTCAATACATTGCAGCACCTGCTCGTCGTTGCCAAACGGGGTCAGCACCACGATGTCGGCCTGCGGGAAATGCCAGGCTGCGTGGTGGATCACCTCGATCGCCGAAATATCTTGCAAGCCCAGATCGACCACCACCACATCGGGCACGCACTGGTCCATCATGGCGATGGCGGCAAACCCGGTAGACACGGCCGCCACCAGGGTGAGCCGTGCATCCGACTGCACCGCATCGGCACAACGCAGCAAACAGTCGGAATGGCTTTCGGCGATCAAAACGCGGATAGTGCTACGGGACAACATGGTTGTTTTCCTCAACTCCCTGACGGAAGTACTTAAAGAGACCGATACGCTCTGCAAAGATTGCAGCAAATGGGGGACGAAACCGCTGGCGAAAAACCGGTGAGGAGCGGCCATATTAGTAAGGCGGGGCATCGTCCGCATCCTCAAAATTGACGAAAACCGGCGACGCTCAATGCCTCTGACTCTTGCTTGGCCAGTGCCGCACGTGTAGGCTGCGCCGGGTTGACATCTTCTGGCGGCATGCTGGGCACGTTCAGCCCCATGCTGGCCAAAGTACGGTGCCAACCGTCCGGCTCAAACAGCTTGGGCAAAAGCTGCCCGGTGGTTGTGCTGAACAACACGCAGGCCACCATCCAGAGCCATCCGGTCCGGTCAAAGTAATGGGATGGCGGCTGGCTGGATGTGGCAACAGGGGGCGACGGCAGCGCAGAGTCAACATGTTCAAAAGACGTAAAAGGTTCAAAGTTCATAGAAAATGTCCTTGACAATGGGCAGCAGTAAGGGCTGCTGCAACAGGTATGGACTTTCCGCTGCTTGCACCGTTACGTACTTAGCCCGCCTGAAAACAGCCTGAAAACTTCTGAAACTGTGCAAAAAAGCACATAAGTACCCCAAACCATCGCGTGCGATACATTTGGAAATAAGGATTTACCAGCACCCGCTGGACACGCCGGGGTGGTTGCGGTGGTTCTCGGAAATTGATATCCAAGGGAGTTTTGTTGTTAAACAGTTATCGATTTGGTCGCATTGAAGTGCGTCCATCCCAGCGCCTGGTGCTGGTGGACGGAGCCGCCACCAGCCCTGGCGCACGGGCCTTTGACGTGCTGATGGCCTTGCTGCACCACCGCGACCGAGTGGTTTCCAAAGACGAATTGCTGGATCTGGCCTGGCCCGGCCTGGTGGTCGAAGAAAACAACCTGCAAGCCCAGGTGTCGGCCCTGCGCAAACTGCTCGGGCCACAAGCCATCGTGACCATTCCGGGCCGGGGCTACCGGTTTGTGCTGGAAGCCAGCGATGCCGCCCCGGCCCTTGCACCGCCACCGGCAAGCGCCCCCACCCCCCATCTGACGCACTTGCCGCTGGTGCTGACACCGCTGATCGGCCGCACGCTGGACGTGTCCAACCTGGATACGCTGCTCGGACAACACCGCTTGCTGACCATCGTGGGCGCGGGCGGCATTGGTAAATCACTGCTGGCCCAATGGCTGCTGCATGCCCGGCGCAGCGCCCACCAGCACGGCGTGGCCTGGGTGGACCTGGCTTCGCAAACTTCGCCTGAATTTGTCGCCAGTACGGTAGCCGGTGCCCTGGGCCTGCAATCCGGCCACGGCGACCCGCTCAAAGGGCTGATGGAGGCGGTGCGCCCGCTGTCCATGCTGATCGCCATCGACAACGCCGAGCACCTGCTGGACGAAGTCGCCCGCATTCTGCAAGCCCTGCACCAGGCCGCGCCGCAGCTACAGGTACTGGTGACCAGCCAGGCCCCGCTCAAACTGGCCAACGAATGGGTCTACCGGCTGGATGCGCTGGCCCTGCCCGAACACAGTGCACCTCTGGACGTGGCCCGCCAGTGCGGCGCCGTGGCCCTGTTCGCCCAGCGCGCCCAGGCCGCCGACCGGCGCTTTGAACTCGGCCCGGACAACCTGGCCACAGTGGTCGAGATTTGCCGCCGCCTGGACGGCCTGCCGCTGGCCATCGAACTAGCCGCCGCCCGCGTGCCACTGTTGGGCCTTGTGCCGCTGGCCAGCTCACTCAACGAACGCCTGCGCCTGCTCAACGGCGGTGGCCGAGGCGCACCCGCACGGCAAAAAACCCTGCGCGCCGCACTCGAATGGAGCTATGGCCTGCTGGATGCCACCGAGCAAACCGTGTTCCGCCGCCTGGGTGTTTTTGTGGGCAGTTTTTCGCTCGAACTGGCGCAGCAGGTGGTGGCCGATGACACGCTAGATACCTGGGCCGTGGTGGACGTACTGGGCGCGCTGGTAGACCGCTCGCTGGTCATAGCCGATGGCGGCTCCAACACCAATGAATGCCCGCGCTACCGCCTGCTTGACACGCCCCGTAGCTACGCGCTGGAGCAGCTCACCGCCGCCTTTGAGGAACCCGCCCTGCGCCAACGCCATGCGCTGGCCATGCGACACCTGTTCGAGCAGGCCGACACCGACTTTTTTAGCGGCCAACAACGCATCGACGACTGGTACGCCGCGCTGGCCCCCGATCTGGGCAATGGCCGCGAAGCCCTGGCCTGGGCCATCCAGTTTGACCCGCAAACCGCCGTCGCCATTGCCCCCGGCCTGGCCGAAGCCCTGACCAGCGACCGCCGCCGCGAGCGCCGCTACGTCTGGCAGGCCACCGCCTTGCTAGTCACCGACCAGCTCCCCGCTGGTCTGCAAGCCCGCTGGTCGAGCCGGGCCGCCTACTTCTGGGCCTACCGCCAACCAGCCCTGGCCTGCCGCCTGGCCCGCCGCGCCGCCACCCTGTACCGCGCCCAGCCGGGCGAAAAACGCAATCTGTACCACGCACTGGCGGCCTTGGTCTACGCCCTGACCTACGGCGCCGAGCAGCGCCAGGAACAGCGCGAAGTGCTGAACGAGCTGTGGGCCATTGAAGACCCCGCCTGGCCCCCCATCGTGCGCAGCTACGGCCTGTTTGCATCCCTGACCTGCAACTTTGTTGAAGGCGCGTTCGACCTGGCCATCGAACAGCTACTGCAAAAAGCCGCACTGGATGCGCTGGCGGGCTACTCGGAAGCCCTGCTGCGCGGCGAAGACATCATTGCCTACATGGAGCTGGCCGCTGGCCGGGTCGATGCGTCCATAGCCCGCTATCTGGCCCTACAGGCCCGGCTGGTCAACACCCGCCACATGGCCACCCTGCTGCTGGTGCAACTGCACCTGACCGGCGCATGGCTGGCCAAGGGCGACACCGCTCAGGCCCGCGCACTGATGGAGGTCTGCTGGCCGCAGGTGCTGCACTTTGATGCCCAGGTGTATGCGGCCGACAACCTGGCCCTGCTGGCGGCGCTGGAAAACCGCCCGCACACCGCCGCCCGCTTGCTGGGCTATGCCGACACCGTGCATGCCGCCCACGGCAAAGCCCGCGAAGTTAACGAGGCCCGCTGCGCCCAGTGCGCCGAGCACCTGGCCCGCGAAACCCTGGACCCCTCCAGCTTCGAACGCCTGAAAACCCAGGGCACGGGCCTGCGCCATGGTGAAATTGCCGCGCTGGCATTTGACACCGCGCTACCCGCGCCATAACCATAACCACACCCTCCCCCACACTATGCGACTCCTCCACACCATGCTGCGCGTTGGCAACCTGCAACGCTCTATCGACTTCTACACCCAGGTGCTGGGCATGCAACTGCTGCGCATCTCCGAGAACGCCGAATACAAGTACACCCTGGCCTTCGTCGGTTTTGGCTCCAACCCCGAGCATGCCGAGCTGGAGCTGACCTACAACCACGGCGTAGACCACTACGAACTGGGCACGGCGTATGGCCACATCGCCCTGGGCGTACCCGATGCCTATGCCGCCTGCGACAAGATCCGGGCCGCCGGTGGCCAGGTAACCCGCGAGGCCGGGCCGGTCAAGGGCGGCAACACGGTGATTGCATTCGTTACCGACCCCGACGGCTACAAGATCGAGCTGATCCAGCGCACGGAGCACGCGGGCGGCGCAGGCATCTAACACTTATCCTCTTTATGAAGGATGAAGCACCCGCCCGGCATCTTGACCGGGCCTAGCGCCGGGCAGAACATGGTTTCTTTTTTGAGGAACCACCATGGCCACCAAAAAAGCCAACGCGCTGCCCGCCGCCGCCAAAGCCATTTCGCTGCACATCGGGCTCAATGCCGTTAGTGCCGCCGCCTATTCGGGCTGGACCGGGCCGCTGGCGGCCTGCGAGTTCGATGCCAACGACATGGCCGCCATCGCCCAAACCAAGGGCATGCAAGCCACCACCCTGCTGACCCGGCACGCCACCCGCAGCAAGGTGCTGGCGGCCATGCGGGCAGCGGCCAAGGCCTTGAAAACCGGGGATTTGTTCTTTTTGACCTACTCTGGCCACGGCGGGCAGGTCACTGACATCAACCGCGACGAGCCCGACGGCAAGGACGAAACCTGGTGCCTGTTTGACGGCCAAATCCTCGACGACGAGCTGTATTTTGAATACAGCAAATTTGCCGCAGGCGTGCGCATTCTGGTGCTGTCTGACAGCTGCCACAGTGGCACGGTGGCCAAGGCCACGCTGGGCGGCCCGGGCTCGCGGGCCATGCCTTTGCCGGTGGCCATGCGGGTCTACCGGGACCACCAGGCCTTCTACGACAAGCTCCAGCACGATGTGGCCAAAGCCGCAGGCAGCCAGGTCGCCGACCCCGATGCCGCCCTGGAGCAGGTCACGGTGAGCAACCGCCTGACCGGCGTAGTGGCCCAGTTCAAGCCCGGGCTGCTGCTGATTTCGGGCTGCCAGGACAACCAGACCTCGATGGACGGCGAGCACAACGGCGCGTTCACCGAGCAGGTGCTGAAGGTCTGGGCACACGGCGCATTCAAAGGCACGTACAAGCAGTTCCACGCGCGGGTCAAAGCAGGGTTGCCCGCCACCCAATCGCCCAACCTGTTTACCCTGGGCCGGACGGGCAAGTGGGCGGTGCAGACGCCCTTCTTTGTTTAAATTTGATAGCTGCTTGCGCTTATAGAATATGCGCCAGATGCTAATCTGACCATTAAAAAAGCGCCTAAAAAGGCGCTTTTTTGTATTAGGCCTTTTTCTTCAAGGCCACCGTGTCCAAACACAGCTGGGTGATACGCCCCCAGTCGCCTGCCAGCATGGCATCGGTGGGCACGATCCACGAACCGCCGACACACACCACATTCGGCAGCGCCAAGAATTCTGGTGCGTTTTGCAGCGTGACACCGCCGGTGGGGCAGAACTTCACGTCGAAGAACGGGCCGCTCCAGGCCTTCAGCATGGCGGGGCCGCCGGCTTGCATCGCGGGGAAGAACTTGAGTTCGGTGAAGCCGTCTTCTTGCGCCATCATGATTTCGCTGCCGGTAGCTACGCCGGGCAACAGGGCGATGCCTGCATCGCGGCAGGCTTGGCCTACGTCGCGGGTGTAGCCGGGGCTGACACCAAACAGCGCACCGGCTTTGGCGGCGGCTTGCGCGTCGGCGGCAGAGCGGATGGTGCCTGCGCCGATCACGGCTTCGGGCACTTCCTTGGCGATGCGCTCAATGCACTCCAGCGCCTGCGGGGTGCGCAGCGTGACTTCCAGCATGCGGATGCCGCCAGCGACCAGCGCGCGCGCCAGGGGCACGGCGTGGGCCACGTCGTTGAGCACGATGACCGGGATGACCGGCGCATCTTGCATGACTTGCAGGGCCGTCCAGCGGCCAGTGTGGTTGCTTAAACCCATGTGAGAGCTCCTTGTTCAGCGGTGAGGGCATTGCGGCGCATGCCCGAAAATAGTTCACGGCCCATACCGAAGGCGTTCGAGTCGCGCAGGGCTTCGGGCATGGTGGCCAGGGGCCGGGCGGCCCATTCGGCATCCGGCACCAAAGCCTGCAGCGTACCGGCCACGGCATCCAGGCGCACCACATCGCCGTCCAGCAACTTGGCCAGCGGACCACCGGCCAGGGCTTCGGGCGAGACGTGGATGGCGGCGGGCACCTTGCCAGATGCACCGCTCATGCGGCCATCGGTGACCAGGGCCACGCGGTAGCCCTTGCCTTGCAGCACGGCCAGCGGCGGGGTGAGTTTGTGCAACTCGGGCATGCCGTTGGCCTGCGGGCCTTGCCAGCGCACCACGCAAATCACGTCGCGGTTCAACTCGCCCGCATTGAAGGCCACATGCAGGGCATCTTGCGAGTCGAACAGGCGGATCGGGGCTTCGATGATGTGGCGGTCGTCGGGCACGGCAGAGGCTTTGATCACGCTGCGGCCCAGGTTGCCTTTGAGCAGCTTCAAGCCGCCGGTGGGGCTGAACGGGTTGGATGCGGGGCGCACGATGCTGTCGTCTTTGGACTCCAGCACGGTGGTCCACTGCAAGCTGCCATCGACCAACATGGGTTCGCTGCCGTATTCGCGCAGGCCGCC
This sequence comes from Rhodoferax sp. LB1P47, assembly GCF_056521445.1. Taxonomy (NCBI): domain Bacteria; kingdom Pseudomonadati; phylum Pseudomonadota; class Betaproteobacteria; order Burkholderiales; family Comamonadaceae; genus Rhodoferax; species Rhodoferax sp. LB1P47. Next base: position 79,779 of record NZ_JBWMAU010000004.1, read on the forward strand.
GGGGCGCACGGTAAGCACGTCGGCGTGCATGAAGCCCGCGTCCAGCAGCTCGCGGATGATGAAACCGGGGCCGCCAGCGGCCTGGAACTGGTTCACATCGGCACTGCCGTTGGGGTATACGTGGGACAGCGTGGGCACAACGTCCGACAAGGCGCTGAAGTCATCCCAGTCGATCACAATGCCTGCAGCGGATGCCACAGCCACCCAGTGGATCAGGTGGTTGGTAGAGCCGCCGGTGGCCAGCAAGGCGACCATCGCGTTGACGATGCAGCGCTCGTCCACCACATGGCCGATAGGGGCGTAGCGCTTGGCTTTTACGTCGGCCAGTACGGTGCGGGTGGCTTCGCGGGTCAACTCGTCACGCATCGCACCGCCGGGGGCCACGAAGGCGGTGCCGGGCACGTGCAGGCCCATCGCTTCGAGCAGCATCTGGTTGCTGTTGGCGGTGCCGTAGAAGGTGCAGGTGCCGGGCGCGTGGTAGGCGGCGGACTCGGCTTGCAGCAGCTCGGTGCGGCCCACCAGGCCCTGGGCGGCTTGCTCGCGCACCTTGGATTTGGCGTTGTTCGACAGGCCGGTGGGCATGGGGCCTGCGGGCACAAACACGGTGGGCAGGTGGCCGAATTGCAGCGCGCCGATCAGCAGGCCGGGCACGATCTTGTCGCACACGCCCAGCATCAAAGCGGCATCGAACATGTCGTGGCTCAGGGACACGGCGGTGGCCATGGCGATCACGTCGCGGCTGAACAGGCTGAGCTCCATGCCCGGCGTGCCCTGGGTCACGCCGTCGCACATGGCGGGTACGCCACCCGCCACCTGGGCTGTGGCCCCCCAACGGCGGGCCTCGGCTTTGACGATGTCGGGATAGGTTTGCATCGGCGTGTGGGCCGACAGCATGTCGTTGTAGGCGGTGACGATGCCGATGTTGAGGGCTTTTTCGGTGACAACCTTGAGCTTGTCGTTCACCGGCATGCCGGCAAATGCGTGGGCCACGTTGGCGCAACCCATGCGCTCGGCCCCCGGTTTGCGCTGGGCGGCTGCGTCCAAGCGTTCTAGATAAGCGCTGCGGCTGGGGCCGCTACGCGCACGAATGCGGTCTGTGACCGCCGCTACCGTGGGGTGGAGTGTCATGGTCTTTTGGTAACAAAATTACAGCCCGCATAGTACCCCCGAACAATGGGAGCGGACTGCCTAGGAGTTACCAGTAGGGTACGAAAGCCCCCAGAATAGGCGTAAAAACAGCTCGGCAGGTACTATCAAAAATATAGCTATTAGTGCATGCAATATATGCGCTAGAGGGAAATTTGACACTTAAAATTACGGGGCCCCAAGTTTCCGGTACAGGGTGTTGCGGCTCACGCCCAGCTGGCGGGCGGCTTGGGAGACGTTACCGTCGCACTCTTGCAAAACCCGCTCCATCGTGCGCAACGACTGGGCGCGCAGCGGGGCATCGGGGGCGCTGTCGGGGGGCGCATTTTTGCCGCGCAGGTCTTGGGCCAGGTCGTCGGGCAGGTGTTGCCAGTCGATCAGGCTCTCGCCCTCGTCCAACAAGGCGCAGGCGGTGCGCAGGGCGTTGGCCAGCTGGCGCACATTGCCGGGCCAGTTAAATTGCAAAAAGGCCGCCACCACGCTGGGGGCCAGTTGCAGGCTTTGGCCCGGGGCCAAGGTGGCCAGCAGGCGCTCGACCAGCGCGGGCTGGTCGCTGCGGCTGCGCAGGGGGGGCAGGTGCAGGGTGAGGCCGTTGATGCGGTAGTACAGGTCTTCGCGGAAGCGCCCGGCCTGCATTTCATCGCGCAGCTGGCGGTGGGTGGCGCAGACCAAAAAGAAGTCCAGCGGCACGGTTTTGCCGCCGCCCAAGGGCTGCACCTGGCGCTCTTGCAGCACGCGCAGCAGGCGCGCCTGGAAGGCCAGCGGCATGTCGCCCACTTCATCCAGCAGCAGTGTGCCGCCGTGGGCCTCGCGCAGGCGGCCGGGCGAGCCTTCGCGGCGGGCCCCGGTGAAGGCCCCGGGGCTGTAGCCAAACAGCTCGGCTTCGATCAGCGATTCGGGCAAGGCGGCGCAGTTGACGGCCACAAACGGCCCGTCTTTGCGCGGCCCGGCTGCGTGTACGGCGCGGGCGAACACCTCTTTGCCGACACCCGATTCACCTTGCAGCAGCAGCGCAATGGGTTTGCCGACCACCCGGCGGGCCTTGTCCAGGGCAGCGCGAAACGTGGCATCGCCGCTGTCCAGGGCCGACAGGGCATCGCTGCCGGCGGGTTCGGTGGATGCTGCGGTGGATGTGGCCGTGCGGGGCAACGGCAAGGCGCGGCTGCGGCCCCCGTCTACCCGCAGCCAGACCTGGCCACCGCTGGGGCCCACCACCTGGCGCACGGTGGCCGGGCCGGGCTGGAGCAGCAGCGCATGGGCCAGCGGCCAGACGGCTTCCAGCGGCACCCGGCCAATGCTGTCGCGCCCCAGGCACAGCCATTGCAGCGCGGCGGTGTTGGCCCCCAGCAGCCAGCCCTCGGCCGACACCGCCAGCTGGCATTCGGTGACGCTGCCGATGCCCTCAATCTGGCTGTGAAAGCGCAGCCGGATGTGGCTGGCGTGGCGGGTTTCAAACAGTTTGTGCTCGATCATTCGTGCCGCCGACCGGGCCAGGCCCAGGGTATGTGGGTGGTAACCCCGGTGGTCGCCGGAGATGTCCAGCGCGCCCAGCAGGCGGCCTGCGGGGTCGTGGATGGGGGCGGCGGCGCAGGTCAGGAAGCCGTTGCGCTCCAAATAATGTTCGCTGGCGTGTACGGCCACCGGTACCTGCTCGGCCATAGCGGTGCCGATGGCGTTGGTGCCCCGGTACTGCTCGTGCCAGGTGGCACCGGGGCGCAGAGCGACGCGGCTGGCGCGGTCTAAAAACACGGCGTCGCCCAGGGTGTGCAGCAGCATGCCGCCACTGTCGGCCAGGATCACCATGCTGTCGCTGCCCTGGGTTTGCTCGAACACAAACTCCATCACCGGGCGGGCGTGGGCCACCAGTTCGCGCTGGTGCTCCAGGGCGCGGGCCAGCTGGGCGGTGGACGCGTGCGGTGCGCCGGGGGTGCGGCCACTGGCTTGCAGGCCGAAGTCCAGGCTGCGGCTCCAGGAGCGGGCCAGGCGCTCGTCGAGCAGGCCGGTGGGCAGATCGCCCTGGTTGAGCAACTGGCGGCGGGCCTGGCGCAGCGCCACGGGGGTGGACCGAACGAGGGGGATAGCGGGATGCATGGTCATGTGTCTCCTTGCCACCACCGGTACGTGCCGGGGCAGTCTGTAGCGCTGCACTTTAGTGGGTGGCGGTGCTTGTGCCTAGCGGTTCAGCCAATGCAACACGGCATGTGCTCCATTTTGGAACACCTGTGCCACAACGGGCTGACACAGTCCGCCGCGCAGGCCCGGTGCGGGGTGGGTTTCAGCCAGAAACCGGGCTGTTGCGCCGCAAGCCCCGATTGGCATGCGCTATGCAAAGAGCCGACCGTGCCGATATGCGGTGCAACCATACCAATCAGGAGACTTTTATGCTTTACCCTAACCCCGGCAGTGCCAACGCCCCCTTGCAATTCAAAAGCCGCTACGACAACTTCATCGGTGGCCAATGGGTGGCCCCGGTCAAAGGCGAATATTTTGATGTGATCACGCCCATCAGCGGCCTGGTCTATACCCAGGCTGCCAGTTCAGGGGCCGAAGACATTGAGCTGGCGCTGGATGCCGCGCACGCCGCTGCCGACAGCTGGGGCGCAACGGCGGCAGCCGACCGCTCGAATGTGCTGCTGCGCATTGCCGACCGGCTGGAAAAGAACCTGGAAATCCTGGCCTACGCCGACACCGTAGACAACGGCAAGCCGATCCGCGAAACCCTGAACGCCGACGTTCCGCTGGCGGTGGACCACTTCCGCTACTTTGCCGGTTGCCTGCGCTCACAAGAAGGTGCCTTGAGCCAGCTGGACGAGAACACCGTGGCCTACCACTTCCACGAGCCGCTGGGCGTGGTGGGGCTGATCATTCCCTGGAACTTCCCGCTGTTGATGGCCGCCTGGAAGCTGGCCCCGGCGATTGCCGCAGGCAACTGCGTGGTGCTGAAGCCCGCCGAATCCACCCCGATCAGCATTTTGGTGATGATGGAGCTGATTGCCGACCTGCTGCCGCCAGGCGTGCTGAACATCGTTAACGGCTATGGCCGCGACGCGGGCAAGGCCCTGGCCACCAGCAAACGCATCGCCAAGATTGCCTTCACCGGCTCCACCGCCACCGGCCGCAGCATTGCCCAGGCGGCGGCCACCAACCTGATTCCGGCCACGCTGGAGCTGGGCGGGAAGTCGCCCAACATCTTTTTTGCCGACATTGCCGATGCCGACGATGCGTTTTTTGACAAGGCCATCGAAGGCCTGGTGCTGTTTGCCTTCAACCAGGGCGAGGTCTGCACCTGCCCGTCGCGGGCGCTGATCCACGAATCCATCTACGACAAGTTCATGGCCCGCGTGCTGGCCCGCGTCAAGCTGATCAAGCAAGGCAACCCGCTGGACACCGACACCATGATGGGCGCGCAGTCGTCGCAGATCCAGCTGGACAAAATCATGTCCTACATGGACATCGGCCTCAACGAAGGTGCCGAGCTGTTGGCGGGCGGCCAGCGTGCCGATATGCCGGCTGACCTGGCCGGTGGCTACTACGTGCAGCCCACGCTGTTCAAGGGGCACAACAAGATGCGCATCTTCCAGGAGGAAATATTTGGCCCAGTGCTGGCCGTGACCACCTTCAAGGACGAAGCCGAGGCCCTGGCCCTGGCCAACGACACGCCCTACGGCCTGGGTGCCGGTGTGTGGAGCCGCGACGGCAGCGTGGCCTACCGCATGGGCCGGGGCATCAAGGCCGGGCGCGTGTGGACCAACTGCTACCACGCCTACCCCGCGCATGCCACCTTCGGCGGCTACAAAGAGTCGGGCATCGGCCGCGAAACCCACAAGATGATGCTGGACCAGTACCAGCAGACCAAGAACCTGCTGGTCAGCTACAGCCCCAACAAGCTCGGGTTCTTCTAAAGAGGTGTGGTGCTATGCTTTTTTATATCAAAAAGCATAGCTTGTAGCGCATATTAAATAAGCGCCAGCAGTATTTTTAGTGCCTGAAAAATGGCCTAAAAATAAGCATCAGCTGGTCCAGCAAACCCGGTTTCTACCGAGTTGCTTGGCCAGGTACAGCTGCTGGTCGCTGTGCTCCAGCACGCCCGCAGGCACCGCGCCACCGGGCGGCAGCAGCACCGAGGTGCCGCCCAGGCTGATGGATAAATACGGGCCGGCCAGCGATTTCTCGTGCGGAATGGCCAGATCCTCCACCGCCTGGCGGGCCAGTTCGGCGCAGGCCCGGCCGCCTTCGGCATCGGTGTTGGGCAGAAACAGCACGAACTCTTCGCCCCCGTAACGGGCCACCAAATCGTCTTCGCGCTTCAGGGTTTGCTGCACCGCACCGGCCACCTGGCGCAACACCCGGTCACCGCCGCTGTGGCCGTAGTGGTCGTTGTAGAGCTTGAAGTGGTCCACGTCGAGCAAGACCACCGACACGTGCTGCCCCGGCGGCCAGCGCAGTTGCAGGGCTTGCTCCAGGCGGCGGCGGTTAGGGATTTCGGTCAGTGCGTCCACCAGCGCCAGGCGCTCCAGCAGGCGGCGGTGCGACACGGCTTCCACGTGGTTGCGCACCCGGGCCCGCACGATGGGCGCGTGAAACGGCTTGGTGATGTAGTCCACCGCGCCCAGCAGCAGGCCTTTTTCTTCGTCGGCCACGCTGTCCAGGGCCGAGATGAAGATGACCGGAATGTGGCGCGTATCGTCCTGGCTTTTCAGGATGCGCAGTACCTGGTAGCCGTCGATGTCGGGCATCACCACGTCCAGCAGCACGATGTCCGGGCGGTGGCGGGCGGCCAGGGCCAAGGCCATTTCGCCGTTTTTGGCCAGAATGACCTTGTAGTCGTCTTTCAGCACCTCGGCCAGCAGGCCCCGGTTGCTGGGTTCGTCGTCCACCACCAAAATTTTGACCCGCTCGGTGTTCATGGTGTCGTGTTTTCTGCCAGTACGCGTTGCAGCAGGGCCTGGGTGCGGGCGATGGCTGGCTCGTACTCCACATCTTCCACCAGCCGCACCAGCTCGGCCACGGCGGCGGCGTGGGGCGTGGCTCGGCTGCCTTGCTGCAAGCGGCGCACCAGGTCGATGGACAAGGCATCGTCTTGCTGCAAGCACTGCAACAGCTGTTCCAGCGCCTGCACGGTGTCAAAGGCGATGTCGGGTGCGGCGGCGGCATCCTCTGGCGCCAGCCCTCGCAGGGCGTCCAGCACGTTGGCCAATGCCCGCAGCAAGGCGGTAACTTCGGTGGCAGCGGGGAGCTGGTCTTTGGCGGATTTTTCGACCGCCCGCGCGGCATCGGCCAGGTTTGGCGCGCCAATCCCTTCCGCATTGGCCTTGAGGGTGTGGGCCAGCCGGTAGATGTCTTCGCGCTTGCCAGCGGCCAGCCACTCTTGCAGCAGCGCCGGTGCCCCGCCATATTCCGAGGCAAAACCGCGCAGCACGCTCAGGTAGAAGGGCTTGCGGCGCATGTGGTGGGCCAGGCCGGAGTCGGTGTCGATGCCAAAGGCGGCCAGTTTGACAAAAACCGCTGCATGCGGGTCGCTGGATGCAGATGGGGCGAGCGGCATGGGCTGGCTCACCGGGGTGCCGTTGTCGGGGTCGCTGGCGCGGCGGCGGGGCAGCCAGCGCGCCAGGGTGTCGAAGAGTTGCTTGGGGTCGATGGGCTTGGTGAGGTGGTCGTTCATGCCGGATTGCAGGCTTAACTCGCGGTCGCCGCCCATGGCGTGGGCGGTCATGGCGATGATGGGGAGCTGGGCAAAGCGGGAATCGGCACGCAGCAGCCGGGTGGCGCTGAAGCCGTCCATTTCGGGCATCTGGATGTCCATCAGCACCAGGTCATAGGCGTTGGTGCGGGCCATAGCGACGGCCTCCAGGCCGTTCACCGCCACGTCGGCCATGATGCCGACCTCGGCCAAAAACTCCAGTGCCACCTGGCGGTTCAGCGGGCTGTCTTCGGCCAGCAAGATACGCGCGCCGCGCTGGCGCAGCAGTTCGATGGGTTTGACCAGTTGCAGCACCCGCTCTTGCCGTCGTGCCCGCATCACCTCGCTGCCCAGCAGGGATTCGACGATGGCATCGTGCAGGGTGGATTCATTCACCGGCTTGGTCAGCACCTGTTCGATGCCCACGGCGGCGGCTTCGGCCCCCAGGCCTTCGTGGCTGTAGGAGGTGACCATCAGAATCGCCATGGGGGCCTCGGCGTGCGCATCCAAGCCGATGCGGCGGGCGGTTTCTACGCCGTCCATGCCCGGCATATTGCAGTCCAGCAGCATCAGCGCATACGGGTCTGCGCTGGTCTGGGCCTGGCGGATCATGGCCAGGCCTTCTTCGCCCGAGGCGGCGCTGTCGGGGCGCAAGCCCATCTGGCTGAGCATGCCGGTAAGGACATTGCGGGCCATGCCGTTGTCGTCCACCACCAGGGCGCGGGCCTTGTGCAGGCCATCCACCACGGGGCAGTTTTGGCCATCACCGTCCACCTGGGTATTTAGGGCTAGGGGCACAGTAAAGCTAAAGGCGCTGCCCTGCCCCACCACGCTGTCCACCGCCATGCTGCCGCCCATCATCTCCACCAGCTCTTTGCAGATGGCCAGCCCCAGGCCGGTGCCGCCGTATTTGCGGGTGATGGAGTCGTCGGCCTGGGTAAAGGGTTCAAACAGCGCTTCCAGCCGGTCGGCCGCCACGCCGGTGCCGCTGTCTAGCACGGTAAAGCACATCTGCACCTGCTGCGGGGTGCGGCTGGTGCAGCGCACCCGCAGCACCACTTCGCCATGTTCGGTGAACTTCACCGCGTTGGTGGCCAGATTGATGATGACCTGGCCCAGCCGCAGCGCATCGCCCACCATGTGCCGGGGCACGTCGGGGGCCACGTCGAACAGCAGCTCCAGGCCCTTGGACTGGGCCCGCAACGAAACCACGCTGGAGACGCTTTTGAAGACATCCAGCAAATGGAACGGCAGGTGCTCCAGCGCCATGCGGCCGGCTTCGATTTTGGAAAAGTCGAGCACGTCGTTGATGATGTTGAGCAGGGATTCGGCCGAGGTGAAAATTTTGTCCAGGTAATCGCGTTGTTTGGTACTGAGGTCGGTTTTCAGCGCCAGGCGGCTCATGCCCATCACGGCGTTCATGGGGGTGCGGATTTCGTGGCTCATGCGGGCCAGGAAGCTGGATTTGGCCTCGTTGGCCTTGCGCACGTCTTCCATCGCCAGCGCCAGCTGTTGGGTGCGGGCTTCGACCTTGCGCTCCAGGGTTTCGCTGTTTTCGTCCACCTGCCGGGCCATGCTGCGAAAGGTGCGGGCCAGCACGCCCATTTCATCGCGCCGCTCTACCGGCAAGGCCAGCGCACCACTGGCCACGGCGTGGTGGTCGCCGTCTGCAACCTTGCGCGAGGCCTCCACAAAAGCCTGCAAAGGTTGCACCACTTTGCGGCGCAGCACCAGGTACAAGGCCAGCAATTCCAGCAGCAAGGCCGCCACGCTCAAGGCCAGAATGAAGGCGGCGGTTTGCCGCGCGGTAGAGGTCAGCAGCGACTTGGGGTAGACGGTGACAAACCACCAGTTGGGCCCGTCCAGCCGCCCGACCGCCAGGAACGCGTCGTTCACCGTGTCGTCCACCAACACGCTGCTGGCACCACCGGCGGGCAGTGCCGCCGTGATCTGCGCGTACATGCTGGAGAGCACCGGATCGCCCATTTTTTGGACTTCCAGCACGCCCTTGGCGGCATCCATCTCTTTGATTTTGTCGGGGTGGGCCACCAGCCGGCCATCGGGGCGGATGATGAAGTTTTTGGCCCCGGTTAAATGGTCGTCAAACACCCGTTTGAATACCGCATTCAGCAAAATGTCTTGCCCCAGGGTGGCCAGATGGCGGCCGTCCAGGTCTACCGGGGCTTCGGCCGATACCATCCATTCGTTGGCGGTGGGGTCAAAATACATGCCGGTCCATACGGTGGCGCGCTGGGGGTTGTTTTTAGGCGTGGCAATCTCCATCCATTCTTCCAGCGCCATATTGAGCCCGGCTTCGGCATTCAGACCCCAGGGCAGGCTGGGCCAGTAAACGATGTTGAAGTTCTCGGGCGAGTGCACATACACATTGGCAAAGCGGTTCACCCAGGCCGGGCCAAACCGGTCCAGTAAACGCCACGACAGCACCAGCCGGTTGCGCAGGTCGGCATCTATCTGCTCCGGGGGCATGCCGACAAAGCCGCTGATGTGGCGGCTTTGCGTGCCGTCTGGGCGGGGGAATCCATTGAAAACCTCTTTGCGCAGCCGGGTAGAGCCATCGGCCAGGGTTTCATAGAGATGGTTGAAATCGGCCTCGGACACCGGGGCCATGCGGCGGTAGTCGTCCAGAAAGCTCAGCTTCAGCACATCCAGGTTGTCCATCGCCAGCTTGAACACCGCGCCCTCTTTGGCACCGCGCTCGGCGATGTATTTGTGCAGTTTGTCCTGGGTCTCTACGCTCAGGGTGCTGACGATATGGAAATACGAAATGAGCGTGACGGCCAGCACCACCGCCGTGATGCGCACCGCCATTTGCAGCAGCGTGTGGACCGTGAGCGAATCACGCCAGCCTATGGGCGCATCTGGCACAGGGACCGGGGTGGCGGATACAGTAGTCATGGTGTTCCAGCTGTCAGGCAAATTGCAACAACAGGTTAACGGAGGCGGTCCGTATCCGTCAACGTGCCGTCTGGACCCACGGGCATGGTTCAGCGGCACAATCGCGTCTATGAGTCTACCCAACACCCCGCTTGCCGATTTGCGTAAAAGTTACGAACGCGCCGAGCTCAATGAAGATGCGTCGCACGCCGACCCCCTGCTGCAATTTGGCCAATGGCTGAACGAAGCTATCGCCGCCCAAGTGCCCGAGCCCAATGCCATGACCCTGGCCACCGTGGGGCAGGATCTGCGCCCGTCCACCCGCATCGTTCTGGTCAAGGGTTTTGATGCGCGCGGCATCGTCTGGTACACCAATTTTGAGAGCCGCAAGGGGCACGAGCTGGCAGGCAACCCGTTTGCTGCCCTGCAATTCCACTGGGTGGAGCTGGAGCGCGTGGTGCGCATCGAGGGCCTGGTGACCAAGGTGAGCGACGAGGAGGCCGATGCCTACTTCCACAGCCGCCCGCTGGATTCGCGCATCGGGGCCTGGGCCTCGCCGCAGTCGCAGGTGATCTCCGGGCGCGGGGTACTGGTGGCCAATGCGGCCAAATTCGGCGCTAAATTTTTACTCAACCCGCCGCGCCCACCGCACTGGGGCGGCTACCGGCTACAGCCCGACAACTGGCAATTCTGGCAAGGCCGCAAAAGCCGCCTGCACGACCGCCTTCGCTACACATTAGATAGCACCTCATGCTGGCAGCGTGAGCGCTTGGCCCCTTAATCGTTTAAACCCCGCTGGCATGTCACGCAAGAACACCCCTGACGCACCAGTGCCCTGGCTCACGCCCGGCGAAGACTTCCCGCCTGTCAGCCAGGCCTGGGGACCGATGGACCCCGCACCGGGTTTGTTAGCCGCTGGCGGCGCGCTGGATGTAGACAGCCTGCTGCGGGCCTACAGCCAAGGAATTTTTCCGTGGTTTAGCACCGGCCAGCCGATTCTTTGGTGGAGCACCGACCCGCGCATGGTGCTGCATACCGATGCGTTTCGGCTGCACCGGTCATTAAAAAAAACCATAGCTGCATTCGCAGGTAGCATAAGCGCAGAGGTGCGTTTTGACACCCAATTCTCAGCCGTCATCCGCGCCTGCTCGGGCAGCCCGCGTCCCGGCCAGTCGGGCACCTGGATCGTGCCCGAGATGGTGCAGGCCTACGAAGCCCTGCACCAGGCCGGCCATGCACACAGCGTAGAGACCTGGATCAACGGGCAACTGGTCGGCGGGCTGTACTGTGTGGCCATAGGGCGGGCGGTGTTTGGCGAGTCGATGTTCACCCGCGTGCCCGATGCCTCCAAAATCGCCCTGGCCGCGCTGGTGTGTTTTTGCCGCGTCCACGGCATTCCGCTGGTCGATTGCCAACAAAATACAGCCCACTTGGCATCGCTGGGCGCGCGCGAAATGCCCCGGGCGGCGTTTTGTGCACAGGTGACACGCAATGCCGCTCAGCCGGGGCCCGTCTGGCAATTCGACCCCTTGTATTGGAATGCGCTGTCCCCCCAACTGCACTGCCCACCGTGACACAACTGACCGACCTGCCCCTGCAAACCTTGCAGTTTTACGCCACCGCACCCTACCCGTGCAGCTACCTGCCCGAGCGGCAGGCCCGCTCCCAGGTGGCCACCCCTAGCCATCTGGTGCAGAGCGACACCTATTCCGCGCTGGTGCGCACCGGGTTTCGGCGCAGCGGCCTGTTCACTTACCGCCCATATTGCGACGGCTGCCAAGCCTGCCTTCCGCTGCGTGTGCCGGTGGACCGCTTCCTGCCCGACCGTAGCCAACGCCGGGCCAAAGTGCAGCACGGCGCGTTGCAGGTCCGCGTGCTGCATCTGGGCTTTGTGCCAGAGCACTACCAGCTGTATTTGCGCTACCAAAATGGCCGCCACGCGGGTGGCGGCATGGACCAGGACAGCATCGACCAATACACCCAGTTTTTACTCCAAAGCCGGGTCGATTCACGGCTGGTGGAGTTCCGCGAAACAGCGGCAGACGGCACGCTGGGCGCACTCAAAATGGTGTCCATTCTGGATGTGCTGGACGATGGGCTGTCGGCGGTCTACACCTTTTATGAACCTGAAGAACGCGCCAGTTACGGCACCTACAACGTACTGTGGCAAATAGAGCAGGCCCAGCAGCTGGGTTTGCCCTATGTGTACCTGGGCTACTGGATCGCCCAAAGCCAAAAGATGCTGTACAAGGCCCGCTTTTTGCCCCACGAGGTGCTGAGCAACGGCGTTTGGGCCGAGGGCTAAGCCAGGCCATCAGGACTTACGCAAGACCCTCTGCGCGCCCAGAGTGCGACACAAAGGACGCTGGGTAAGTCCGCCCCATTTCACATCATGCAATTCGGCATTTCACAAGGTAAGATGCAGCACATCTTTTGAGAAATGCCCATGAAAGTGACCGACCCGAGTATTCCCGCCACACCGACCGTCCAGGTCATCGAGCGCATGTTCGCGCTGATCGACGTGTTGGCCTCGCGCGAAGAAGCCATGTCACTCAAAGAAATCAGCGAAAAAACGGGCCTGCACCCGTCTACCACCCACCGCATCCTCAACGACCTGGCCACTGGCCGCTTTGTAGACCGTCCTGAGCCGGGCAGCTACCGGCTCGGCATGCGCCTGCTGGAATTGGGCAATCTGGTCAAAGGCCGCCTGAGCGTGCGCGATGCCGCCCTGACCCCCATGCGTGAACTGCACCGCCTGACCCAGCAACCGGTCAACCTGAGCCTGCGCCAGGGCGATGAAATTGTGTATGTGGAGCGTGCCTTTAGCGAGCGCTCGGGCATGCAGGTGGTGCGCGCCATTGGAGGCCGTGCGCCTTTGCACCTCACATCCGTGGGCAAACTGTTTTTAGCCATAGACGATCCACAGCGTGTGCGGGCCTACGCCACGCGCACCGGCCTCAGCGGCCAGACCAAAAACAGCCTGACCGACCTAGGCCAGTTGGAGCGGGAACTGGCACGGGTCCGCCAATACGGCATCGCCCGGGACAATGAAGAGTTGGAACTAGGGGTGCGGTGTATGGCCGTCGGCTTGTATGACGACCAAAACAAACTGGTTGCCGGGCTGTCCATATCGGCCCCCGCAGACCGGTTGGACGAAAGCTGGCTGCCCAAGTTGCAGACCACCGCCAACGCGATTTCGTCAGCCCTGGGCTACAAAGTGGCCAGCAGCCGCTGAACTGCCCAGTACTTAACCTGCCACCTTGACCGATGCGCGGGTAGTAGTGGTGGTGGGGGTGGTCATCATGTGGTTGGCTTCCACCCAGTGGCGCACCCGCTCGGCATCGGCAATGCGGCTGAGCTTGCCTGCGGAATCCAGAAACACCATGATCAATTTGCGGCCAGCCACTTTGGCCTGCAAGACCAGGCATTGGCCCGCTTCGTTAATGAAGCCGGTTTTTTGCAGGCCAATATCCCAGTCGGGGTTTTTCACCAAGCGGTTGGTATTGTTGAACTGCATCATGCGGCTGCCGATCTCTACCTGGTAGCCAGGCGATGTCGTCAGCTCACGCAGCATGGGATCGTTGTAGGCGGCACTCACCAGAGTGGCCAAATCACGGGCGCTGGACTGGTTTCCACTAGACAAACCGGTGGGCTCTACATAGCGGGTGTCTTTCATACCCAGGCCTTTAGCCTTGGCATTCATCATGGCCACAAAAGTAGGCATGCCGCCGGGATAGGTGCGGCCCAGTGCGTGGGCGGCGCGGTTTTCGCTAGACATCAAGGCCAGGTGCAGCAACTCGCCCCGGCTGAGGGTGGAGCCCACGGTCAGGCGCGAACGGCTGCGTTTTTCGGTGTCCACATCATCCTGGGTGATGGTGATTTCTTCGTCCATTGGCAGTGCGGCATCATTGATGACCACGCCGGTCATCAACTTGGTGATAGATGCAATGGGCAAAACCGCCTGGTCGTTTTTGCTGAACAGCACTTCACGGGTATCTTGGTCGATCACCAAGGCCACGCTGGACTTGAGTGCCAGCGCGTCAGGTGCGCCGTGCAAACCCGCCAACGCGCCAAACGAGGGCTGGGCGGGAATGGTGGCCGCAACCGGGCGCAGCGCCACTCGGGATTTGGCAGACACGCCCACTTTGGGGAATTTGCTGGCTTTTACGCGGACCGCGCTTTTCACCACAGCGGGCGAGCGGGCGGTGCGGACCGGTTTGATGCTGCTGCGCTTTGCGGCAATTTTCACTGCACTGGTTTTTTTGATTTCCACTTTTTTGCGCTCCACCGCCTGCGCGGGTGCGGCTATCAAAGTCAGAGAGCAAGCCAATGTGGCAACAATTTGTAGCAGACGTTTCAAAACGGGGCTTTCAGAGGAGTGCATGGCGGTCATCTCCGGGCATAAACAAATGTGAGTAAGTGTATCTAAACCAAAAACTTCACGCAAGATCAAAGACTTAGATAAGCTTTTTAAGGTGTTTATTTTAGGTCCGATTGCCGGGCGCAAGCGAGCCCTTAGCGTTGTTTCAACGGCAATATGCGGGCCTTTACATCCAAATTACGCGATGGATTGCCCAGAAGCCTATGCATTGCGCATGGTTCTTGCGTATTTCTAAAATCCGGCTAATCAATAGAAGCTGCCCCGTAGAATCTGCGCGACAACTTACGCGTATGGACCCATTCCATGCGCAACACCCAGGAAAACCCATGAGTTCAATCAATTTTATTGGCGGCGAAAAAGGCGGCGTGGGCAAATCAGTCACCGCCCGCGTACTGGCGCAGTATTTCCTGGATACCGGCAAGGCCTTTACCGGCTTTGACACCGACCGTTCGCACAACTCCTTCACCCGTTTCTACCCAGACTTTGCCTCGCCCGTGGTGGTAGACAGCTTTGAAGGACTGGACGTGATTGCCGAGGCGTTTGAAGCCAATCCCGCGCAAAACGTGATTGTGGATTTGGCCGCCCAAACCGCCGCACCGCTGGCCCGCTGGATCCACGACTCCGACCTGTTCGAGGTACTGGGCGACATGGGGGTGTCGATTAACTTCTGGCACGTCATCGACGAAGGCAAGGATTCCGTCAACCTGCTGGCCGATCTGATGGCCAGCGTGGGCAACACGCCCAACTACATCATTGTGCTGAACCACGGCCGTGGCTCAGATTTCTCGCTAATGCAGTCGTCGGCCGCCATGCAGCAAGCCCTGGCCTATGGCGCACGGGTGATCGAGTTGCCGCAATTGCAAGATGCCAGCATGCGCAAAATCGACCGGCAAAGTGCCAGCTTCTGGAGCGCCGTGCATGAACGCAGCGAAACCGATGGCCTGGGCATACTGGAGCGCCAGCGCGTCAAGACCTGGCTGCGCAAAGCCTATGCAGGTTTTGACACGCTACCGCTCTAGCCTATTGCGCGAAGTGCTATAAAAAAAGGGGCTGCACCGCATGGTGTAGCCCCTTTTTTGTGGGTGCGTGCAACTAGCCTGCGGTGGCTTCCTCGGCCTCGGGCTTGGCACGGCCTTCGCGCTTGGGCAGCGGCTGGATGTCGAGTTCGACTTCGCCGGTTTCAACGCCCTTTTCGTCGGTAGTTATTTTCATGTCCACCGTCAGGCGGCCACCGTCGATCAGGCGGCCGAACAGCAATTCGTCGGCCAAGGCGCGGCGGATCGTGTCCTGGATCAGGCGCTGCATCGGGCGCGCACCCATCAGCGGGTCAAAGCCCTTCTTGCCGAGGTACTTGCGCAAGGTGTCGGTAAAGGTGACGTCCACCTTCTTTTCGGCCAACTGGGTTTCCAGTTGCAGCAGGAACTTGTCCACCACCCGCAGGATGATGGTTTCGTCCAGCGCCTTGAAGCTGACGGTTGCGTCCAGACGGTTGCGGAACTCGGGGGTGAACAGGCGTTTGATGTCCGCCATTTCGTCACCCGACTGGCGCGGATTGGTAAAGCCAATCGTGGCCTTGTTCATGGTTTCGGCTCCCGCGTTGGTCGTCATGATGATGATGACGTTGCGGAAGTCGGCCTTGCGCCCGTTGTTGTCGGTCAGCGTGCCGTGGTCCATCACTTGGAGAAGTACATTGAAAATGTCCGGGTGGGCTTTTTCAATTTCGTCCAGCAGCAAGACGCAATGCGGCTTCTTGGTGACGGCCTCGGTCAGCAAACCGCCTTGGTCAAAGCCCACGTAGCCTGGGGGCGCACCGATCAAACGGCTCACCGCATGGCGCTCCATGTACTCGGACATGTCAAAGCGAATCAGCTCGATGCCCATGATGTAGGCGAGTTGCTTAGCGGCTTCGGTCTTGCCGACACCCGTGGGGCCGCTGAAAAGAAACGAGCCAATTGGCTTGTCGCCCTTGCCCAGACCCGAACGCGCCATCTTCACGGCGGAAGCCAACACGTCCAGCGCTTTATCTTGGCCGAATACCACGCTCTTCAGGTCGCGTTCCAGCGTCTTGAGTTTGCCCCGGTCATCATTAGACACATTGGCGGGCGGGATGCGGGCGATCTTGGCTACGATCTCTTCCACCTCGGTCTTGGTAATGGTTTTCTTGCGCTTGCTGGGAGCCAGAATACGCTGGGCAGCACCGGCTTCGTCGATCACATCAATCGCCTTGTCGGGCAAATGGCGGTCGTTGATGTACTTGGCGCTCAACTCGGCGGCGGCTTGCAGCGCTGCCAAGGCATATTTCACGCCGTGGTGTTCTTCAAAGCGCGACTTCAAGCCCTTGAGGATTTCCACGGTTTCCTGCACGGTGGGCTCGACCACATCGACCTTTTGGAAGCGGCGCGACAGGGCGGCGTCTTTTTCAAAAATGCCACGGTATTCGGTGAAGGTGGTAGCACCAATGCACTTGAGCTGGCCGTTGGAGAGGGCTGGCTTGAGCAAGTTAGACGCATCCAGCGTGCCGCCCGACGCTGCACCCGCGCCAATCAGCGTGTGGATTTCGTCAATGAACAAAATCGCATTGGGTTTGTCTTTGAGCGACTTGAGCACGCCTTTGAGGCGCTGCTCGAAGTCGCCTCGGTACTTGGTGCCGGCCAGCAAAGCTCCCATATCCAGCGAATAGACAATTGCTTCCGCCAAAATTTCAGGCACTTCTTTTTGCGTGATGCGCCAGGCAAGGCCCTCGGCAATCGCCGTTTTGCCCACACCGGCCTCGCCTACCAGCAGCGGGTTGTTTTTTCGGCGGCGGCACAGAATCTGGATGGTGCGCTCGACCTCGTACTCACGGCCGATCAACGGGTCGATCTTGCCCTCTTTGGCCATTTGGTTCAGGTTTTGGGTGAATTGCTCTAGCGGCGAGGCTTTCTCGTTCTTCTCGCCACCGCCCTCTTCGCCTTCGGCCTGGTTTTCAGCGGCTTTAACGGGTTCGGGTGGGTCGCTCTTCTTGATGCCGTGGGCAATAAAGTTGACCACGTCCAGGCGGGTAACGCCCTGCTGGTGCAGGTAGTACACGGCATGTGAGTCTTTTTCGCCAAAAATCGCGACCAGCACGTTCGCGCCGGTGACTTCCTTTTTGCCGCTGCCAGTGGACTGCACGTGCATGATGGCGCGCTGGATGACGCGCTGAAAGCCCAGCGTGGGCTGGGTGTCCACATCGTCGGTGCCGGCCACCTGGGGCGTGTTGTCCTTGATGAAATTGCTCAGCGACTTGCGCAAATCATCAATATTGGCCGAGCAGGCGCGCAACACTTCAGCGGCGCTGGGGTTGTCCAGCAAAGCCAGCAACAGGTGCTCAACCGTAATAAATTCGTGGCGTTGCTGGCGCGCTTCCACAAATGCCATGTGCAAACTAACTTCCAATTCTTGGGCAATCATGTGAATTCCTTTTTTGCCATGCTGATTTCGACACCTAACAACTCTTTGTGACTCTCTTGCTACGCACTCTACATGGGTTGTGCTTTGCCTTATTCAAGCCATTCAAATCAACCCACGGGTTCGCTGACGCATTGCAAAGGGTGGCCGTTTTGTTTGGCGGCTTCCAGCACCTGGTCCACCTTGGTGGCGGCCACGTCTTTGGAGTACACGCCGCAGATGGCTTTGCCGTCCAGATGGATTTTGAGCATGATCTGGGTGGCTGTTTCGCGGTCTTTGCTGAAGAACTCCTGGATCACCACCACCACGAATTCCATCGGGGTGTAGTCGTCGTTGAGCATCAGCACCTGGTGCATTTGCGGAGGTTGGATTTTTTCAGTGCGCCGCTCCAGCACGACCGAACCGCCATCATCGGGTATGGATGTGGGGGTTACGGGCTGCGGTGGCTTTTTGGGTGTTTTGGTGGCCATGCCCCCATTTTATAGAGCCGTTTACGGCCCTGCCCAGGGCCGTACATTCGCCCTTCTCAAGCGGCTGTTGCGCCCACTGCTTCCCGGATAAACAAACCCGCGCCATGCACCTTGGCATCGTGTTTGGCCAGGGCTGCGGCGTTGGCAACCTCCTCCGCATGCCCATACTGCCCCCGCTGGATACGCACCGCACCAATTGACAGCGTGGTGAACGGAAAAAATCGCGGTACGCCTTGGCGGTCTTCGGCGTGGATGCCGCCCTCCAGCCGGGCCGGCGCATCAAACAAGGTCAAAGCACGCTCGGCAAACTCCTGCACGATGGCTTCACAGCGCTGCACCCAGTCGCTGCTTTGGAACAGAAAAATAAAGTCATCGCCCCCTACATGCCCGACGAAATCGCGCTTGGCATCGCAGTGCGACAGAGCCAGCTTAGCCACGAGGCGGATCATTTCGTCACCGCGCCAGTAGCCGTAATGGTCGTTAAAGGGCTTGAAGTGGTTCAGATCGCCGTAGCAGGCCACAAAGTCGGCCCCGGCATCCATCAAGCGCTCTATATGCTGGCTGATGGGGATGTTGCCTGGCAAAAAAGTCAGCGGATTGGCGTGGCGGGCCGCCTCCAGCCGCACCTCGGTGACAGAGCGCACCAACTGGTCGCCCGTGCCTAGCCCGATATAGCGGCCGTTTTCGGTCACGATGAAGCCTTCGGTCAGATAACGCTGGTCTTGCGAGGTCAGGATACCCACCAGCTCATCGACGTTGTGGTCCCGCTCCACCAGGCGCGGTGCGTGGTTAGCATTGGCCAGACAGGGTTTGCGCCCATGCACCTCGCGGTAATACTGGGTGGCGTAATGGGTCATGAACTGGTGGCGGTTCACCAGTGCCAATGGGCGGCCGTTGTCCACAATCGCAATCGCGTGCAGCTCTGGGTGCTGCAAAAACAGGGCCGATAGCTGGTCGTTGGTGGTGTGCAGATCGGCACAAGGTGCCTGCTGCACCGCCAGGCCGCGCAACACCCCCGAGCGCGACACCCGCCCGGATGCCGGAAAAATCGACACCAGCGTATCGTTTAACACCTCCATCGCCTCGCTAAGAACCTTGACCCGGGGCGCTGACTCGGGCCGCCCCAGCAAATAGCCCTGTCCATAGGCCAGATCGAGGTCGCGCAGCACCCGCAGGTCATCCTGGGTTTCAATGCCTTCGGCCACCAACTGGGTGCCAAAAATCGTGGCAATCTGCTTCAGCGCCTGCAAGGTCTGCAAATTGTCGGCATGGTTGGCGATGTCTTTGGTGAAGTATTTGTCGATCTTGACGATCTCCGGCTTCACCTGCGACCACAGCCGCAGGCTGGAACGCCCGTCGCCAAAGTCGTCCAGCGCCAACGACAAACCGGCGGCACGTACCTCCCGCGCCACTTCGATCAACTGGTCCATATTGTTGACGCGCTCGTGCTCGGTCAGCTCCAGCACCAGCATGCGCGGCAACACGCCGAAGCTGCGCACCCACTCAACTAACGTGGAGCAGCCCTGGCTCTGCACCACGTCCACCAGGGCATCTGCGCTAATGTTGACAAACAAGCGGCCAGGCTCCTGCAAGCGGCCCCAGCTCTCCAGGGCGACACCTGCGCAATACAGTTCAAATTCAAACAGCAAGCGCTCGTTGCGCGCCGCACTGAACAAAGCATCGGCGCCAAACAAGGCCGTACCTTCAACACCGCGAATCAGCGCTTCATGCGCATACATGCCGCCATTGCGCAAATCCACGATCGGTTGAAACACCGACTTCAATGCGTTCTTGCGCATCAAATCGGCAAGCGGCCCCACCCCGTGGCGCACCTTGCCGGGAAAGTAGTCACGCGCCAAACTTGGCAGATCCACAGCAAAAGTATCCACAGCGCCACTCCATCAGAAGCAATAAATCCGTAACACTAAGTTACAGCAATGACAGCTTGATGAAAATGTAAGCAGAAGCTTCATTGGCGATAAAAAACCATATAAACTATATAAATCGTTTAAATGGAGTTTATTGATGACCACTGCACCCAAAGCCACTGCGCCCCCCGCCCCCACAACACCCGCTGCCGCAGCACCTGCGGTGGTAATCGACAAGCCGGTTGCGGCCAAAAAGCCGGTCGTGCGCGCCAAGGCCGCAAAGGCCACCCCGCCCGCCGCTGCCCCAGCCAAGCCCCCGGTCGCCAAGCCGGTAACCAAGGTCAAACCAGTAGCAAAAGCCAAGCCGGTCGCCGTGGCCAAGCCCAGCAAGGTCAAAAAGCCCAAGCTGGTGCGCGACAGCTTCACCATTCCCAAAACCGAATACACCGTGCTGGACGATCTGAAGCTGCGCTCCATCGCATTGGCCCAACCGGCCAAAAAGAGTGAATTGCTGCGCGCCGGCATCAAGGCGCTGGCGGCAATGTCGGATGCCGCTTTGCGGGCCGCTTTGCAGGCCGTGCCAGCTATCAAGACCGGCCGCCCAGCAGCGGAAATAGCCCCTAAGCCCGCCGCTAAAAAGACGGTCAAAAAAGCCTAACGTTCATGCCGGGATGCAGCGCACCCCGGCTTCTGAAAGTTTGTTTTTCTCGTTACAGCATCTCCGGGGCCTGCACGGCCACCAGCACCGTTTGGCAGCAGCCATCGCGCTCGCGGTAGCGCAGCCACCACACAGCCCCTTTGCGCACCGATAGCTCGATCCGGTCCATGCCCAGCAACTGGGCGATGGCCTGGCCCAGCACAGGCTGGTGCCCCACCACCAGCACAGCCGTTTTGCTGTCGGGCCACTGGGCCGCAGCCAGCAACTGCCCGGGGGTGCAGCCGGGGGCCAATTCAGGCCGCAACTTGAATTTGCGCTCCAGCGCCTGCACGGTTTGGTCGGTACGCCGCGCCGGGCTGGCCAGCACACGGGTGCTTTCGGGCAAATGGCGGTCTAGCCACTGGGCCATGCGCTGGGCTTGCTTGGTTCCACGCGGGGTCAGGGGGCGGTCCATGTCGGCCAAAACATCGCTGCCCTCTTCGGCTTCGGCATGGCGCCACAGAATCAAATCCATAGAAGACTTACGCAGCCCCCCTGGTGGCGTGTTCAGGGCGAGCAGGGTATCTTGCGTAGGCTCCAACATATTGATCCTTACCTTCGATGGCGCTGGCTGTAACGGTTCATCAAGGCGGCCTGCGCGCTGTGGCCGTCGGTATGGGTGCGGGTATAGCGGCCGTTGGCCCCCAGGTCCCAGGCATCACGCCCGTCATGCAGGTAGGGCACCAGACATTCGTCAATCACGCGCTGGCGCAGCACGGGGTCCGTGACCGGCCAGGCCAGCTCGATGCGGCGCATCATATTGCGGTTCATCCAGTCGGCGCTGGACAGGTACAGCTCCTCGTGTTCACCACTGCCGAAGTAGAAGATGCGCGAATGCTCTAGAAACCGCCCAATCACCGAGCGCACCCGGATGTTGTCGGTCCAGCCCGGCACTTGGGCGGGCAGCATGCAGGCCCCACGCACCACCAGGTCGATGCGCACACCCTGCTGCCCGGCGCGCACCAGGGCTTCGATCAGGGCCTCGTCGGTCAAGGCATTCATCTTGGCCACAATGCGCCCCGGCGTGCCCTGCGCAGCGGCCTTGCCCACGGCGTTGATTTTTGCGATCAGCTTGCGGTGCAGCTGGAACGGGGCCAATAGCAGGCTGCGCAGGCGCGGCAGCTTGCTTTGCCCGGCGATGTGCAAAAACACCTGCTCCATGTCGCCGGTCAGCGCCGTATCGGCGGTGAGGTAGCTCAGGTCGGTGTAGAGCCGGGCGGTGCGAGGGTTGTAGTTGCCGGTAGACAAATGGCCGTAGCGGCGCAGTTGCTTGCCCTCACGGCGGGTTACCAGCAGCATCTTGGCGTGGGTTTTCAGGCCCACCACACCGTACACCACCTGCGCGCCGATGGATTCCAGCATTTCGGCCCAATTGATGTTGGCCTCTTCGTCAAAGCGGGCTTTTAGCTCCACCACCACCGTCACCTCTTTGCCCCGGCGCACGGCTTCGCGCAGCAAGGCCATTAGCTCGGAATCGGGCCCGGTGCGGTAGATGGTTTGCTTGATGGCCAGCACGGCCGGGTCGTGCACAGCCTCGCGCAAAAACGCCAGCACCGCATCAAAGCTTTCAAACGGCTGGTGTACCAGCACATCGCCGTGTTGCAGGCGTTCAAAAAATGACTGCCCCGGCACCAACTGTTTGGGCCAGCTGGCATGGAATGCCGGAAACAGCAGTTCCGGGCGGTTCACCAAGTCGATCAGCTGCGTCAGGCGGGCCAGGTTCACCGGACCCGGCACCCGGTACAGGGCCGGCTCGGGCAGGTCAAACTGCTTGAGCAGAAATTGCGACAAATACTCCGAGCAATCGGCCGACACCTCCAGCCGCACGGCCAAGCCAAAATGGCGCACTTCCAGGCCCTGGCGCAGCGCGGTGCGCAGGTTGCGCACTTCGTCTTCGTCTACCGCCAGATCGGAGTGCCGCGTTACGCGGAACTGCGAGAACTGCCCCACCTGGCGGCCCGCAAACATTTCTTGCAGATGCGCACGGATCACACTGGAGAGCGACACGAACAGCATGCGCTCGCCCGCCACCGCATCGGGCAGGCGGATAAAGCGCGGCAGCACCCGGGGCACTTTGACGATGGTGATGTCGTTCTCGCGGCCAAACGCGTCTTGCCCACTGAGGCGGACGATGAAATTCAGCGACTTATTGGCCACCTGGGGAAACGGGTGCGAGGGGTCCAGCCCCACCGGCACCAGCAGAGGCCGCACCTCGCGCTCAAAGTAGCTTTTGACCCAGCGCCGCTGCACCGCATTGCGCTCGCCGTGGGAGATGATCTGAAAACCCTGCTCGGCAAATGCCGACTGCAACTGGTCGTTGTACAGCGCGTACTGGCGGGCCACTAGCGCATGCGCCGCCGCAGCCAGCGCCTTGAACGAATCCACGGTGTAGACACCCTGGTAATCGTTACTTTGCGCGGCGATCAGGTGCGGAGCACCGCGCACCTCGAAGAACTCGTCCAGATTGGCCGACACGATGCACAAATAGCGCAGCCGCTCCAGCAGCGGCACATCGGCGCGCACCGCCCAGTCCAGTACCCGCTCGTTGAACGCCAGAATGCTGTGGTCGCGGTCTAGCAGCGCTACCGTTGCGGAAGGATCCAGGGAAACACGGTTTTTTGGCAATGGGGACATCAAATTGTTACAAACATAAGGCCGCGAATAGTAGCGGCCAGTGTGCGTTGTTTTGATGTCAAATTAATGACATGAGCGTGACGCATTTCACACAAGCAAAGAGGGCTAAATTACATGTAATTTAGCCCTCTAGCGCATATGGAATAAGCATAACATGCTACATACTTAATAGCATTTTGTATGACAAAAAATCAGGTGCGATGGATCAGCAACGTCTCATAGACAAAGTTTTGCAGAATGATCTGGTCGGCAGCGCTGATATCGTGGAAGTTGATGCCGTGCGAGTACACCGTGCGGAAGGTGGCCCCATCGGCGGTGCTGCCTGCCGACTGCTGCACGCTGCGGATCGACGCGGTGGTGGCAATGGTCACGTCCTGGTCAGACGCCTGGTCGCGCAGCGAGAATTCGATGTCGATCAGATCCCCCGAAGTGCCCAAGGGCCGGGCTGTCGAGACCAGGGCACCGCTCAAGCTGATATCGGAGAGCGTGGCCATTTTGAAGTTGTGTGGGTCCAGCGCATTTTTGATCTTGACCGGCAAATTGGCCTTGACCCGCACCGCCTTGCGCAGGCCCACTTTCTGGATGCTGCTCGGAAACTCCAGCACCATCAAGGACCGGGGGGTGGTCAGTACCGACTCGATCTTGGTGCCAAAGGTAAACACCGACACGCCCGAAAACACCCGGATGATGACGCTTTCGCCCGCCTGCATGGAGGCACTTTCCTGCGGCACCTTCAGCAGCAAATACTCGCCCGACACAAAGCCGATCAGCGTGGTGTAGTGCACCGTGGGATTGCTGGTCTGGCTGGGCATGATTTGCAACCGCACCCCCACCTGCAGGTTCATGTCTTCAAACTCAATAGTCGATTTTTTCGTCATGGCAATAAGGGGCGGGGTTGTTCATAGGTTGCTCAGAAACACATGGTTTCTGGCGCTGTATGCAAATTCTAGTCCCGGCCTAGCGAGCGCTCAGTAAAACGAGGGCGCGTGCGGCCCGAAGTTGAAGTGCACGGTGGGGCCGCTGATGTCGTTGAACGGCATGCCCAGGGCAATTTCACCAGTGGCATGCAGCTGGCAGTCGTCGCGGCGCAGAGGCACGTCGGTGTCGCTACCGGCAAACCGTACCCAGGTGCCAAAGCTGCTCAGATCGGTGATAAAAAACGCGCCATTGCGCCATTCTATTTTTGCGTGCAGACGCGACACCCGTGGGTCGTTAATGAAAAACTCGGCCTGTTCCGCACGCCCCAGGTACACCGGCATCTCGGTCGATACAAAGCTGCGGCTGGTGCCCAGATAGGCCAGATGGATAGACCCTGGCACATGGGTTTCGGGCCGCTCGATATTGGCCAGATGGGCCTGCATGGTGACGAATTCGGTCTGGGCATCTTCTTGCCATTCAATCTTGTACAGCGGCACCGCTTCACTGCGCCCGCGCAGGGTGACCGGACCCAGGCTCATAAACCGCAGCCCCTGTGCGCCATCTACTTGCGCCACCACCGACTCGGTGGCCCAAATCTGGTTGCCCCCGGATAAATCGCTCAGGCGGGACGCCACATTGACCGCATCGCCATAGCAGTCGCCATCCACCTCGACCACCTCGCCACGGGCGACACCGGCCTTGATCTCCATGCGGATGGCATCCGGCCACTTGAGCAGGCGCTGCTGGTGCCCGCGCTGGATGGCGATCACCGCGTTGGCCGCATCGCCTGCATCGACAAATACGGCCAGCACACCGTCACCCAGCTTTTTGACCACCCGCCCTTGGTGGGCCTCGCACACCTCGCCAATCCACTGCGTAATGCGGGTTACCGCACGGGTGGCTTTTTCATTGCCCAGTGCCACGTAGAAAGCAGTGCTTCCCGTGAGATCGGCAAATACGACGGTGGCCTGAACGCCCATGTTGGAGATGTGGTTGGTGGTCGAATCGATTAAAACCAATAAAAGTGCATGCACTTTTCAATGCAAATTATGGGGGTGAAATGCGACTAGCCAAACGGGGTAGATAGATTTTCGGACCCCGGAAGCCACGAAAAGAACCACATTCCATGCGCATTTGCAAACATTTTTCGCAAATGCGCGGGGTAAGCTGTCACAGTTTCGCCGTTTAATCCACATCCATCCACACTCGGACTGACACAAGTCCCAACCCATCGCAAACACCCCATGGCCTGGGACACCCACTCCATCAAAAACAGCCTCTACAGCATCCTCGGCGTGGAGCCGGTGCGGGTGGATGCGCGGCGTGTGCAGTCGCTGGAGCAGCTGCGGGCCGCCATGTTGGCGAGTCTGGGCGAGGTGGTGGATGGCCAGCCGCCGTCGATTTTGCACATCCGCATGGCCCACGCCAAAGATGTCCAAACCCTGTGGTACTTGCGCGCCGACCTGATGGCCGTATTGGCCAGCCGCGATGGCGAAACCGCCGCGCGGGCCCAACTGGACCGCGTCACCCTGTTGTTCAAAGGCTTGTTGCCCAAGGGCTTGATGTCGCGGTCTAGCCCGCTGCGGGGCTGAAGCCGAATTCAGGCATGGTCGGGGTGACCGCAGCAGTCATGGTGTGCATGGCCATGGTGGTGGTGATCGTCGTGGTGATCGTGCCCACCGCCAGCGTGTGACACATGGCCCCAAACCACCAGCGCCTCGCGGCCCTGCACCGCCAGCTCTACCTTGGCCCCCACCGGCAGCAGCACCTTGGTTTGCACGTGGCCGAAGGGCAAGTTGGTCAGCACCGGCACCTTGAGCTGGCTGCGCAGCCAGGCCACCACAGTGGCCAGCCGGAACGTACCGTCGTGCGGCACCTTGGTGAATTCGGTGAACTGGCCCAACACAATCGCCTGTTGCCGCGCCAGCACGCCGCTGTAGAGCAGCTGGGTCAGCATGCGTTCAATGCGGTACGGGTGCTCGCCCACGTCTTCCAGAAACAGAATGCCGCCATTGATCTGCGGGAAGTACGGCGTGCCGATCTGCGACACCAGCACCGACAGGTTGCCGCCCCACAAAACCGCGTCTTTTAAATAAAAGTCGCCCTCGGCGCTTATGGAATCTGCGCTAGCAGCTACGGAATCCATAGCAAGCTGGGTATCCTCGCGGCCCAGCCGCCAGCCGGTGCCTTCGCCCTGCCCGTCTACCAGGTCGTCAAAGCAGGCTTCCATGATGTCGTCGGGCGTGCCGTCCACACCAAAGCCTTCCAGCAGCGCCGGGCCCGCCCAAGTAATGGCCCCGGTCTGCGCCAACACGGCGTTTTGCAGGGCGGTGAAGTCGCTGTAGCCCACGAACTGGGTGCCGTTTTCAATCGCCTTGGCCACGGTTTTGTAATCAATGCTGCCCAGGAGGCGCGTTAGGCCGTAGCCGCCACGGGTGGTTAACGCAATGTCGGCACCGCTGGCCGCTGCCCGGTGGATGGCGGCCACGCGGGCGGCATCGTCACCGGCAAAGCGCATATGGCTCTTGAGGGCATCGGGGTCGATTTCGACCGCGTAGCCCAGGGTTTTGAGCCGGGCCACACCGCGTTTGAAGGCGGCTTTGTCGCGCACCGCGCCGGAGGGGGAGTAGATATAGATATGTTTGGTCACAGCTGGAAGTCTACACACCCCCAGGCTGCGCTTCGCTACGCCAACCCCCTTGCAGGGGGCGATACCAGTGGCCCGGCAAAGCCGGTTCCACGTCATCCCTTTAGGTGTCCGCTCTGGCGTTTGCCTGGGCTTGTGTAATTACAGGTTGATAAAGAGTGCTGCCGCCTTTTCGCCCGGGGGGTGGTGGAGGCGCAAGGTGGGGCCATCGAAAGGCGCGACCGGCTCCCAGCCTTTGGCGGCAAAGGCGCGCAGCGCGGCGCGGTGGCCGTTGTCGGGGAACGGGGCGGCATCTGGGGGGGCGGTATCGGCATCCAGCCGCACCAGGGTGTGGATGCGTTCGGCGGGCAGCAGCGGCGGGCCGTCGCCTTGCAGCACCAGCACCACCTTGGCAATACCGAGCTGGTCCAGCCAAGCGCACAGCACCTCGCGGTGCCTGTCCCAGCGGTGAAAGGCCACTTTTTTGGGTTTGTCGCTGCGGCCAAAGCCCAGCAGGTCGGGGGCCAGCACGCGGTGGCCCGCAGCGGCCAGGGCGGGCAGCATGGTTTGAAATTGTGCGCCGCTGCCGCTGCGGTTGTGCAGGCACAGCACGGGGATGGTGGCATCCACCGGACCTGCTGCGCGGTAGTGCATGCGCAAACCGTGCATGTCGGTGTAATGCTGCGCCGCATCGGCAAAGCAGGCATCGGGCGTGCGCAACGCGTCTTCGCGCAGGGGGATGTGGGTCTGGCGCTGATCGGCACGGCGCTGCTGGAAAAAGCTTTGCAGCAGCCCGGCGCATTCGTTGGCCCGCACGCCGCCCTGCAACTGGGTGTGGTGGTTGAGCTCAGTTTGGGCAAATACATTGATGACCGAGCCGGCCGCGCCGGTTTTTACATCTGCCGCGCCAAACACCACGCGCTTGAGCCGCGCATGCAGCATGGCCCCGCTGCACATGGTGCAGGGCTCCAGGGTTACGAAGAGTTCGCAGCCGTCCAGCCGGTAGTTGCCCAGCGCCTGGGCGGCCGCGCGCAAGGCGTTGATTTCGGCATGCGCCGTGGGGTCGTGGCCGTCGATGGGGGTGTTGCGGCCGGTGGCAATCACCACGCCGTCTTTCAGCACCACCGCGCCCACGGGCACCTCGCCCGCCGCAGCGGCCAGCCGCGCCTGGTCCAGCGCGAGTTGCATGGCATCCAAATCAGTCATCGGATGGTTGCTAGTATTTTTATAGCTACTAGCGAAGGTGCAATATGCGCTAGAGGCCTAAAAGTCTTAAGGTTTTTCATCGGGCATGGCGCGGGGTGTTTGCAGCGCGGCATCCAGCGCTTGCTGCACTTGCTGCGGGATTTTCTGGACCGATGCCGGGCCTTGCGGCGTGGCCACGGTGGGGGCCATTTGCTTCTTGGCCAGCAGGCTGACGAGCAGCACCACCAGCAATAAACCGACAACGCTAAAGACGGCGCGCATCCCATACCCCAGTGAAAAACAAGGGCGGATTTTACGGTCTGACCCGCCGGTTTTGGGCTGTCGCTATGGATAGCTACAGACCAATTCAGGCCCCTCTTCCATACTTTGCCGCATGCATTTACCAGGAGCCCAACATGCTGCACGCCATTGTCAAAACCACCGCCCTGCTCGGCCTAGCCACCTGCCTGCCCTTGTCAGCCACCGCTGCCGATGAAGAACTGGTGTTTTTCTGCCCACCCAGCATCATGGCGGCAGTGGGGCAGAGCACCGGCATCATGTGCGATGCGGAGCGCTGCTTCAAAGCCGCGTCGCCCGAACTTAGCGCCAAGCAAAAGGCGTTCTTGGTATCGGCCAGCGGGCAATGCCGCTATTTCACCGCGCTGGAAGTGGCCGACTACTGGCCCAAAGACAGCACCCAGCAGGCTAGCCAGTAAGGCTGGTGTCTGCACGCAGCGGCAACCACAGCCGAAACTGCGTGCCGCCCGGCACGGCCGCCCAGGCCACCGTGCCGCCAATCGCATGCGCGCGCCGGGCCATGTTGGACAGGCCCCGGCCTCCATCGCCAGCGTCGGCCTTGGGCACAAAGCCCTGGCCGTTGTCCACCAGCAGCACAAACACCCCACCATCGGCCTCGCCCGTGGCCACCCGCAGTTCGGTGGCGCAGGCGTGCTGCAAGGTGTTGGCAATGCCCTCTTGCAGGATGCGCAGCACATGCAGGGCGCTGCGCGGGTCTAGCCAGGTGAGTGCGGGCACGTCCACCACCTCCCAGCGCAGGTGCAGACCCGAGCCCTCCAGGCGCGGTGCCAAGCGGTAGCGCAGCGTTGCCAGCAGCAGCAACAGGTCGGCCTCTACCGGCTCCAGTGAATCCACGGTGAGCTTCAGGTCGTCGATGCATTCGCGCAGCACCAGGGCCATTTGCGCCTCGCTCAGGCCGCCGGCTTCGGCTACTTTCAGGGCACTCATCAGCTGCGAGCCCATGCCGTCGTGGATGTCTTGCATCAGCCGCTGGCGCTCTTGGCTGAGCACTTGGCGCTGCTGCACGGCGTGCAGTTGCTCGTAGCTGGCTGCCAGCGCGGCCTCGCGCTCGCGCAGGCGCTGGGCCAGGTGCAGGTTGGCCTGCGCGGCGGTGTTCAGCGCGCCCACATACCGGTTCAATATGACGTACAAAAACATGCCCAGGCGCAAGGTGGTGGAAAACGGCCAGGCGTAAATGTGCTCGGGGTCCACCAGGTAGCTTTGCAGCATCCAGTCGTGCCAGGCCACCGGCACATGCAGCAGGCCGATGCTGGCCGCCACTATGCCTTCCCGCCCACCGTGTCGCCACGCGGCCCAAGCCATCAAGAGGGTGGCGGGCAGGCCCGCCAGATTCGTCACCAGGTACGGCAGCGGGGCCAGCGCGCTGATCCACGCCGGGTCGGTCCACACCGGCAGGGTCAGCGTGCTCGACAGCAGCAGCAAACCCAGCAGCGCCCGCAGCGGCCAGCGTGGCGCGGTGGGCACCAGCGTGCACATGAAGGCATACCAGGTGACCAGCAGCGCATTGCCCGCGTTGATGGTCATCCAGCCAAACCAAGCGCTGGGCAGGGCCAGCGGCTCCAGCCCCACATGAAAACGCTGGCTGCGCAGCACCCACAGCAGGGTAAACAGCGCAAACAGCAAATAGGTGCGCTCCCGGCGCAGCAGCCACACCGCCAAGGCGAATCCCCCCAGCCCCAGAAACGCCATGCCCATCACCTCGGCAACGCCGGTTTGCAGCATGCGCCGCAGCCGGTAGCGGGGCAGCAGCACCTCGGCCGGACCCACCCACAGGCTGGACACGGTGCCGCCCGCGCTGGCCAGGCTGTCGATGCGCAGGCGCAGCAGCCGGGGCGCGGGGGCTGTGCCAGCGGCATCCAGCGGCACCCACAGCGGGTGGTTGAAGCCGTTCCAGACCACGTCGCCCACCGAACGAAACAGCAGCTTGTCGTCGCCATACACCGCGATGCGGCCGATGGTTTGCCAGCGCGGCAGGTACAGCACCAGACCGCCGGGGCTTGTGGAGGAGGCAGGCAGATCGGCCAACGCCACCTGTAACCAGGTGACGCGCGGGGCGTCCCCCAGCGTGGGCTGTAGAGGCTGCGACCAGGTGTACGGCAGCGCCACGGTCTGCCCTGCCCCAATGGCCGCCACTGCGGTGGGCGGCAGCGGCGCAAACGAGCCGCCGGGGCCGCTCATGCGTTGCGCCTGCACAAAATGCTGTGCACCGGGGCGGTCCAGGTGGTGCACCAGCCACAGCGCCACGCCAGCGGCCAGTGCCAGCAGGGCCAGGCTAAGGAGCCAGTAGGCCTTGAACGCGGGCTTCATAAATGGCTTCCAGCTGCGAACGCACCTTGAGCTTGGCGTAAATGCGGCGCACAAAACTCAACACCGTGTTGCGCGACACGCCCATCAGCACGCCGATTTCCTCGTAGCTGAAACCCTTGGTGATGTAGTCCAGCACCTGGCGCTCACGCGGCGACAGGCGGGCCTGCTCCTCCTGTGGCAGCGGGCTGGATGACGGGGGCACGAGCGGCATGGGCGTGGATTCGCTGGCCATCGCGTGGCGAAACCGGGTCAGCAGCTGGCGTGCAATCAGCGGACTGATGGGGCTGCCCCCGGCGTAGACGTTGCGAATTTCTTCCACCGTGAGGGTGGGCGAGCTGTCTTTGAGCAAATAGCCGCTGGCACCGGCCTCCAGGCTCTGGATCACGTGGGCTTCGTCACCAAACACGGTGCTGACCATCACTAGGCAGCGCGGCCACTGGCGCTGGGCGGCGCGGATGATGTCGATGCCCGGCCCGTCCGGCAGACCCAGATCGACCAACAGCACATCGGCGGCGGGCAGCGCCAGCATCTGCCGCGCCTGCTGGCAATTGGCGGCGCTGGCCTGCAAATGCATGCCCGGCGCGGCCTGGATGGCATCCGCCAGGGCCCGCGCAAAAAATGCGTCGTCCTCGACCAGGGCGACCTGGATAGTGGAAGCAAGGGCGGTGTCGGGCATGGGCGGCGGTCGGTCGGTGTAGGGCCATTGTCGGGGCGCATGCCTTCGTCTGTGGGCTTGTCACTACAAATAGCTACAAGCTTTTAGCCAGTTATAGCAAGGCACTTTGTCACGTATTACGTATTTTTACTAGCTTACCTGGGCTTACACCTTGGGTGGCCCAGAGTAGCGCCCCATGAACACACCAATCTACCGCTGCACCTGGGCCGACAGCAGCCCGCTGATGGCCACCTACCACGACGAAGAATAGAGCGTGCCCGCGCGCGATTGCCGCAAGCTGTGGGAAAAGCTGGTGCTCGACCGTTTCCAGGCCGGGCTGTCGTGGGCCACCATCCTGCGCAAACGCGAGGGCTTTCGTGCCGCCTTCACCCAGTTCGACACGGTGGCGGTGGCCCACTTCACCCCGGCCGATGTAGACCGGCTGATGCAAGACCCCGGCATCGTGCGTTCCTGCGCCAAGATCGAAGCCACCATCGGCAACGCCTAGGCCTAGGCCTACCTAGCGATGCAGGCCGTGGGCATGGTGGACGACCACAGCGCACGCTGCTTCCGTTACCAGCCGGGTTGATGCATGGCCCATCACCCTCCGCCCCCCCCACATCAACCCCCGCTCTTTGCCGAGTTTGGTGATAACAACAGCGACGCGCAACCGCCAGCTTCTGTAGCGCGCTCGTCGACCCAAGCCACCGGACCAGCACCCGCTGTTGCGCACCGTGAGCGTGGACCGCAACTTCTACCGCGCCCTCAGCGCCAGCCAATATGCAGCATATGCAGCCCAGGTACCCGACGACGATGCCGACCCTGTTAGCCCGGATGCCGGAAGTGCTGGCGGTGGAAGTGCGCGACTTGTACGCCCCGTTCAATGGCATCGTGGACCCCGGCCCGGACACCCGCCTCACCCTGGCCAAAGCCGTGGCGGGCACCATCAACCGGGGACAGAATACTTTCGTCACCATCAGCAACAAGGCCGAAGGCTCTGCACCGCTTACCGTGTGGGCACTGGCGCAAAATGTGCGGGCTGCGATGTCGCTACGAATGGGGACAGACTTGCCCGGGTAAACAACAAAAATGGCCGCTCAGCCAAGAGCTATCGGCCATGTTCACCTCTTCATGCCTTTTAGGGTAATCACGCTTATTCCATCGGCGCAAGCAGCTATTTTTTATATAGCACCCATACATGCGCTTGGCCCTTGCAGTGCAGGCGCGAACGGTCCTAAGCCACTGTGGGTATGTGCTGCAAAGCCTGGGCCAGATCTGCGCACAGGTCGTCGGCATTTTCCACGCCTATGTGCAAACGCAGCAGGCGCCCTGCGTCTGGCTGTGCGTTTAACGTACGCAAGGCGTGCGGGATCGCTGGCATGACCAGGCTCTCGAACCCACCCCAACTGGTGCCCAGACCAAACAGCTGGAGCGCATTGACCATGGCCTCAAACGCCGCCCCGCTACAGGGCTGAAGCTCTACCGTGAAAGGCCCGGCTGTGCCACTGAACTGCTGCCGCCACAGCGCATAACCTGGGTCTTGCGGTAGCGCGGGGAACAGCAGGCGTTTGATCTGCGGCTGCTGTTGCAGCCACCCGGCGACGTGGACCGCGCAGCGCCAACCAACACGCGTCGGGCGCCGCATGCTGGCCGTTCAGATCGCATGCGTGGCGTACACGCTCCAGGCTTCGGTAGGAGCCAGTGCACGCACCAAAGGTGGGTTGACCGCGTGCCTAGCACTGCTGCGGCCCAGCTGGATAAGTTGCGTGTCAACGTGCATAGGAGCGGAGACGCAAAATATAGTCGCGCGGCAGACCATGCAGCTTGGCTGCCTCTACCAGCCGTGCCAAATAGGCTTGATCGGCTGGTTGGTTGCTGCGACTGGGGGGCATGTAACACATGGCCGGTAGCCAACGGCCATCGGCCAGGGTGACCAGCACGGCCTCGGGCAAAAAGCAGCCAACGCCCTGGCTGCCGTACATCCGGTCCAGCTCGGCATGGCTGATCTGCACCACGATGCCGTACACGCTGTGCATGGGGCTGGCAAACACATTGGCGTGGGGGTCCAGGCAGATGTCGTGGCCGTGCAGTTGGGCCACCTGTACCGAGTCAGGGGCGAATTCGGCCTGGGCCATGACTTCCGGGTGCATGAAGCTGCCATAAAAAAACACTGCAACACGTTTGGGCATGGAGACCTCCTTGGGGTGAATGTGCCCCCATGCTATGGTGCGGCTCGCACCCCAAACGCCAAATGATGTTGCCGAACAGCCAACCCGTACCCGCCTGGCGCACGCTGGGCAAAACCCATTTGCGTGGCCGTGTGCTGCAACGCCACCAGCATGCAGACGCGCAGTTGCTGTTCGCCGTATCCGGTGTCATGCAGGTGCAGACCGACCAGGGCCAATGGACTGTGCCGCCGCAACGCGCGCTGTGGATACCACCTGGGGTGGCGCACCAGGTCACCATGCTGTCGGACACCGAAATGCGCACCGTGTATTTCAGTTCGTCTCTCTGCCCTGAGATACCGGGCGTGCAGGCCATGGTGACTAGCGTGCTGCTGCGCGAACTGGTACTGGCGCTGTTTGATGCCCAACTCGGACCGTCCATCCGCGAACGCGTGGTGGCCTTGTTGCTCTGCCTTGTACCGGTTGCCCAAGAGCTGCCGAGTTATTTGGCGATGCCCAGCAGTCCGGCGCTGCTGCACGTCGCCCAAACCGTGCTGGCCCATCGCCAATGGAACAAACCCCTGGCCGATATCGCCCGTGTAGCGCACATGACCGAGCGCAGCTTTACCCGCCATTTCGGCACCGAGGTGGGCATGAGCTTTCGCGCGTGGCGACAGCGTGCGCGGATCATTGCTAGCCTGGACCGGGTGGGCGCAGGAGACTCCACCAAAACGGTGGCTTCGGTGGCGGGCTTTGGCAGCCCATCGGCTTTTGTGGCTGCGTTCAAGCAGGTCATGGGCGACACGCCAGCACAGTTCGCGGGCACACCTCTCCCCAAAACCCTCAATCGGTGACCGCCGGTGGTGGCAGAGGCAGCTTGCGCACGACATCGCAGGCCCCCGGTGTCGCTACGGATGGGGACAGACCAGTCCCGCTAAAACCTCAAAAATGGCCGCTCAGCTAGGAGCCATCGGCCATGTTTACCTCTTTACGCCCGCCAGACCCCGCCCACGACAGCTGGCGCTTGTGCGATGGCACGCTGCTTACTTTGCGCCCCCTACAGCACCAGGACGGCCCGCTGCTGGATGCCCTTCTGGAACGCCTGTCGCCGCGTGCCCGGCACCACCGTTTCCACGGCGGTGTCAACAGCCGCCCTGCCCTGCTGGAGCCAATGGAGCGCAGCGGCCAGGTGGCTTTTGTACTGACAGCCCAACGCTTTGGGCCGATCCAGATCGTGGCCGAGGCCCGGTATTCGGTAGACGGTAGCGAAGACAGCGCCGAATTCGCCCTGGTGGTGGACGACCGCTGGCAGCGCCGGGGCCTGGGCGAACGCGCCATGCGCGCCTTAACCAGCACAGCGGCCCACGCCGGTCTGCACTGGCTGCACGGCGAAGTGCTGGCCGACAACCGGGCCATGCTGGGCCTGATGCAGCGCTGCCGCTTTTGCTGCACGCCCGATGCCGAAGATCCGCACCTGGTGCATGCCGAATCGGCCCTGCGCCTGGCCCCGGCACCTGCAGCCATGCATGGTTGGAGCGCACGGCTGCGCCACATGGCCGGAGCCCACCGTGCATAGCCCCGCAGTCAAGCCGACCGAGCCCAAGTTGGCCCTGGTGCTGGGCAGCGGCGGGGTGCGCAGCATGGCCGCCTTGGGTATGGCCGAGGTGCTGGCGCGCGAAGGCATACGGCCGGATATGGTGGTGGGGTGCAGCGCCGGGGCCTTGTTTGGCGCGCCCATAGCCTTGGGTATGGCGATGCCTGACGCGGTGCGCATCGCCACCACGCTGTGGACCGCCGAAATCACCCAAACCCAGCGCTGGCGGGCGATTCCGCAGATGCTGTGGCCGGGCTGGGGCCGCTTTGATGCCGACTTCAGCCTGCGCGACGACCGGCTCATCCTGGCCCGCATGCGCGCAGCGTTTGGCGACATGCAGCTCGAAGACTTGCCCACTCCCCTGCGCGTCAGCGCCACCGATGCCGCCACGGGTGCTGCGGTGGTGATTCGCCGGGGTGGCCTGGTTGAGGCCTTGCGCGCCAGCGTGGCCATGCCGTTCATGTTTGCGCCGCAGCAGATTGCGGGCCAGCGGCTGATCGACGGTTTTGTGTCCGACCCGTTGCCGGTCAGCGCCGCCAGCGACGCGCACACCGTGATCGCCTTGGGCTTTGACGCGCTGATGCCGCACCGCGTCAACAAACCCGCCCGCCTGTTGGCCCAAACCACCTCGGCCATGACCAACAACCTGATGTACGCCCGCCTAGCCGCTGCCGAGGCCGACGGCATGCGCCTGCTGCGCGTGTTTCCGCAACTGGAGCGCCGCGTCAGCCTGTTCGACACCGCCGCCATGCCCTACCTGGTGGAGGCCGGACGGCGCGCCACCGAGGCCCTGCTGCCGCAGATCATCGCCCTGCTGGAGCGTCGGCCGCAGCTGCTGGTGGCGGCCTAGAAATTTCGCATCAAATTGGCTGCTAGCGCATATGGAAAATGCGCTAGCAGCTATTTAATGCATAGCAATTACTATTCCCACTCGATCGTGGCAGGCGGTTTGCTGCTCACGTCGTAGGTCACGCGGTTGATGCCACGCACTTCGTTGATGATGCGGCCCGACACCTTTTTGAGCAGCGCGTAGGGCAGCTCGGCCCAGTCGGCGGTCATGAAGTCGCTGGTTTGCACGGCACGCAGGGCTACCACGTAGTCGTAGGTGCGGCCGTCGCCCATCACGCCGACGCTCTTGACCGGCAAGAACACGGTGAACGCCTGGCTGGTCAGCTGGTACCAGGTTTTGCCGGTGGCTTCGTCCTTGAAGTTGTGCAGCTCTTCGATGAAGATCGCGTCGGCGCGGCGCAGCAGGTCGGCGTATTCCTTTTTAACCTCGCCCAGAATCCGCACGCCCAGGCCGGGGCCGGGGAAGGGGTGGCGGTAGACCATGTCATGCGGCAGGCCCAGGGCCACGCCCAACTCGCGCACTTCGTCTTTGAACAGCTCGCGCAAGGGCTCCAGCAGTTTCAGGCCCAGTTCGGCGGGCAGGCCGCCGACGTTGTGGTGGCTTTTGATGGTGACGGCTTTTTTGCTTTTGGCACCACCGGACTCGATCACGTCAGGGTAAATCGTGCCTTGCGCCAGCCATTTGGCACCCTTGGCGCCCTCGCCCTTGAGCTTGGCGGCTTCTTGCTTGAACACGGTGACGAACTCGCCGCCGATGATCTTGCGCTTGGCTTCGGGGTCGGTCACGCCCACCAGCTTGCCCAGGAAGAGGTCACTGGCATCGGCGCGGATTACTTTGGCGTTGAGCTTGCCGACGAACATCTCCATCACCATGTCGCCCTCGTTCAGGCGCAGCAGGCCGTGGTCTACGAATACGCAGGTCAGCTGGTCGCCAATGGCGCGGTGGATCAGGGCGGCGGCCACGCTGGAGTCCACACCGCCGGACAGGCCCAGAATGACCTCTTCATCGCCCACCTGCTCGCGGATGCGGGCTACGGCTTCGCTGATGTAGTCGCCCATGATCCAGTCGGGCCGGGTGCCGCAGATGCCCAGTACAAAGCGGTTCAGCAGCGCTTGGCCTTGCACGGTGTGGGTGACTTCGGGGTGGAACTGCACCGCGTAAAACTGGCGCGCCTCATCCGCCATACCGGCGATGGGGCAGCTGTCGGTGCTGGCCATCAGTTTGAAGCCGGGGGGCAGCTCGGTGACCTTGTCGCCGTGGCTCATCCACACGTTGAGCATGCCCTCGCCCTCGGGGGTGGTGAAGTCGGCAATGTCTTTCAGCAGAGCGGTGTGGCCCCGGGCACGCACGGAGGCATAGCCGAATTCGCGGGTCAGACCGGTTTCTACCTTGCCACCCAGCTGCTGGGCCATGGTCTGCATGCCGTAGCAAATGCCCAGCACCGGCACACCGAGATCGAATACGGCCTGGGGCGCACGGTCGGTGGTGTCTTCGGTCACGCTGGCGTGGCTGCCAGACAAGATGATGCCCTTGAGGTTGCCATCGGCGGCGTAGGCACGCACCCAGTCGTCCGTCACATCGCAGGGGTGGACTTCGCAAAACACATGGGCATCGCGCACGCGGCGGGCGATGAGCTGGGTGACTTGCGAACCGAAGTCGAGGATGAGGATTTTTTGGTGGGTGGACATAGCGTGGGAATGGGATGTCAAAAATGTAAAACGGGCAGCGCATGGGCTGCCCGGATAGGGACTACTTACCGATGGAATTCACTCCGACCGGTAGTTAGGCGCTTCTTTGGTGATTTGCACGTCGTGCACATGGCTTTCGCGGATACCGGCAGAGGTGATTTCCACAAACTCGGCTTTGTTCTGCATATCTTGCAAAGTGGCACAGCCACAGTAGCCCATGCTGGCACGGATGCCACCGGCCATTTGGAAAATGATGGAGACCATAGAGCCCTTGTAAGGCACCCGGCCTTCAATGCCTTCGGGCACCAGCTTGTCGGCGTTGGGGTTGCCGGTGTTGACCTCTTGGAAATAGCGGTCGGCACTGCCTTGCTGCATGGCACCGATGCTGCCCATACCCCGGTAGCTTTTGTAGCTGCGGCCCTGGAACAGTACGACCTCGCCGGGTGCTTCTTCGGTGCCCGCAAACATGCCGCCCATCATCACGGTGCTGGCACCGGCGGCGATGGCTTTGGCGATGTCGCCGCTGTAACGGATGCCGCCGTCGGCAATCAGGGGAACGCCTGTGCCGAGCAAAGCGGTGGCCACGCTGTCGATGGCCATGATTTGTGGCACGCCCACGCCCGCCACGATGCGGGTGGTGCAAATGCTGCCGGGGCCGATGCCGACCTTGACCGCATCTGCGCCCGCTTCGACCAGGGCCAGAGCCGCTGCGCCGGTGGCGATGTTGCCGCCAATAACATCAATTTGGGGGTAGTTTTGCTTGATCCAGCGCACGCGTTCGATCACACCCTTGCTGTGGCCGTGGGCCGTGTCCACCACGATGGCATCCACACCGGCACGCACCAGCGCTTCGACGCGCTCTTCGGTGCCCTCGCCCACGCCTACCGCTGCGCCCACACGCAATTGGCCCAGCGCATCGCGTGCGGCATTGGGAAAGCTGGTTTGCTTGGTAATGTCTTTCACCGTGATCAAGCCCTTGAGCTCGAAGGCGTCGTTGATGACCAGCAGGCGCTCCAGCTTGGACTTATTCAGCAGCGCCTTGGCTTCGGCCAGGGATGCGCCTTCTTGCACCGTGACCAGCTTTTCACGCGGGGTCATGATTTCGCTGACCAACACGTCGTAGCGGGTTTCAAAGCGCAAATCGCGGCTGGTCACTATGCCGACCACCTTGCCGCCGTCGCACACCGGGAAGCCGGAAATACCGAGCTGTGCCGACATGTCGATGACCTGGCGCACCGTGTGGTTGGGGGTGATGATGACCGGGTCGCGCAGCACACCGGATTCGTAGCGCTTGACCTTAAGCACTTCGGCAGCTTGCTGCTTGGGTGTAAAGTTTTTGTGCACGATACCCATACCGCCCTCTTGGGCCATAGCGATGGCCAGACGGGCTTCTGTCACGGTGTCCATGGCGGCAGACACCAAGGGCAGGTTCAGTGTGATGTTGCGGGAGAGACGGGTCGCAAGAGACGTGTCCTTGGGCAGGACTTGGGAGAACGCTGGCACCAACAACACATCGTCGAAAGTGAGCGCTTTTCCTAGCAGACGCATATAGAAAGCTCCAAAAGTCGGATTGTACTTGCCCGGCAAGCCCCTCTTTTCTGTAACAAGTACGAGCCCAAAGCGGATGAACCAGCGCAAAACATGAAAAACTCCACACGCCACGGCTAAACTCGTTGCATGAAACTGTACAAATTGCTTGCAATGGCCCTCGGATGCACCCTGGCTTTCAGTGCGGCAGCCCAGTGGCAATGGATCGACAACAGCGGCAGCAAAGTGTTCAGCGACCGGGCACCACCGCCAGATATTCCGGCTAAAAATATTACCAAACAACCTGGCGGCGCACCCAAAGCCCAGCCGGCGTTGGCGCCAGAGCGGCCCGCATCGGCAGCTTCAGCCCCGAAAATCAGCGGCGTAGACAAGGCATTGGAAGAAAAGAAAAAGCAGGCGGAAGATGCCGAAGCCGCGCTACGCAAAACCGAACTCGACAAACAAGCCGCCGCCCGCGCAGAAAACTGCAAGCTGGCCAAACAGTCCAAAGCCAACTTCGACTCCGGCATGCGCATCGCCCGGACCAACGAAAAAGGCGAGCGCGAGGTGTTGGACGATGCGGCCCGGGCCGTAGAAGTCAAACGCGTGCAAGACGTGATGGCCTCGGAGTGCAAATAGCTACCTGGCTCAATATCCGGCTTTCGCCCCCGCCCGCTTCTTGGTAAAAAGCCCTGCGCGGCCCGCCCCCTGGCGGGTAAAGCGCTCGCGGCGAGCGACCTTGGGGTCTACGGTTAGGGGCCGGTAGAGCTCCACCCGGTCCCCATCTGCCAGCAACTGGGTCGCTGCCGCCAGCTTGCCCCACACCCCAGCATCCAAGCCCTGCACATCCGCCCCGGCCCATGCCGCCACCACGCTGCGGGCGCCCAGCGCATCGGCCACACTGGCCCCGGGGGGCAAATCCACCAGTACCTCGACCACCTGGCCTGCCGCTACGGCGCAGACCACGGTGATGTGCAAGACGCTATCCGCCATACACCTGCTCGGCACGCTTGACAAAGGCATCCACCAGGCTGCCCGCAATGCGGTCGAACACCGGGCCGACCAGGGCCGATAACGCGATGTTGTCAAAACCGTAGTTGAGTTGCAAATCGACCCGGCAGGCGCGCTGCGTGCCGTCGCCCACAGGAGTGAAAGTCCAGGTGCCGTCCAGCTTCGAGAATGGTCCCTTGATCAGCCGCATGCCCACCTGGCAGGCTTCTGGGCCCACCACATGGATGTTCTGGGTGACGAATTTCTGGTGGATACCGCCAAAGGCGATGCCGACTTCGGCGGTCATGCCCCTGGCATCCTCCGACAACACGGCGGCCTGGTCGCACCAGGGAAGGAACTGCGGGTACTGCGCCACCTGGGTGACCAAGGCGAACATTTCTTCGGGGCTGTACCAGATGAGGACGGACTTGTGGACGTTTTTCATAGAATGGAAGGCTGCGCGGGATTGTAGAACCTGCTTACCGCCCCTATTTGCCCCCAGCACACTGTCTGTGCATCCCTCTCCTCCATGGCCAAAAAACCCGAACTCAACACCCGCATTGCCGATAACAAGAAGGCCGCCTTCAACTACTTCTTCGAGGAGCGCATCGAGTGCGGCCTGGTGTTGGAGGGCTGGGAGGTCAAGTCGCTGCGTGAAGGCAAGGTGCAGCTGACCGACGGCTATGTGGTGGTGCGCGCAGGCGAGCTGTTCTTGATTGGCTGCCAGATCCACCCGCTGAATTCGGCCTCCACCCACATCAGCCCCGACAAGGTGCGCACCAAAAAACTGCTGCTGCACAAAGAGCAGATCAAGAAAATGATCGTCAAGGTGGAGCAAAAAGGCTACACCCTGGTGCCGCTGAACCTGCACTGGAAGGCCGGCAAGATCAAGTGCGAAATCGCCCTGGCCAAGGGCAAAGCCGAGCACGACAAGCGCGACACCATCAAGGACCGAGAAGGCAAGCGCGAGGTGGAGCGGGCGATGAAGTCGCGCAGCCGCTAAAATCGGTCCACCATGCGCCGCTTCGTCCTCATCCTCATGCTCGTCCTGCTGCCCTTGCGCGGCTGGGTGGGTGAGGCGATGGCGATGGACATGCTGGCGCAGAGTGCATTTGCTATACAAAAAGTAGCGACATTCGCACACCATATAAGCGCCAGCAGCACTTTTGATGCTGAAGTGCAGGCTCACTGCAACGAGGCCAGCCCCGAGACCGCCGCCACCACCGACCCCGGCGCATCCCCCTGCGGCACCTGCCCGCTGTGCCAGATGTGCCACACCGTGGCCGCGCCTGCCCCCTTAGGCACAATGCCCACCCCTTGGTTGCCGCATGCGCAGCCCACCACCGGCCACGCCCGTTTTGCCAGCGCACCTGCTGCGTTTGCGCTGAAACCACCGATTTCCTGAACCCCCTAGCCGTAGTCCGTCCGCAATCTGCCTAAATCGGCAGCTTTGCGGGCGTAGCTTGTGTCGTTCAGGAGATTATTTTGAAAACTTTATTTTTAAGCACCAGTGTGCTGCTAAGTGCAGCCGCGTGGGCACAAAACCCCGCCGACCCGTCGGCCCCCGCACCCGCTGTGGCCTACCGCTCGGTATTTGCCGACACGCCCACCGGAGTGGAAACCCAGTTGGTGGACTGGAAAAAAGCCCATGCCGACGTAGCCCAGTTCCCCCGGGGCCATGCAGATGTGCTCAAGTGGGAGCAGGCCGCCGCCCGTGCAGCGCAAAAGCCGCAGGCCGCGAAATGAGCCGCCGCTTTACCACCACCGGCATGGCCTTGGCCCTGCTGGTACTCAGCGGCTGCGCCACGCTATCGCCCGATGGCGACTTGGGGGCGGTACAGCAGCTCGCCCAGGGCAAAACGGGCGGTGTCAGCCCGCAGTTGGTTCCCAACCCGCAGGCCATTGCCGACCTGCTGGCCCAGCCACTCAGCGCTGAGGCCGCCGTGCGCATCGCCCTGCTGAACAGCCCGCCACTGCAAGCCTCGCTGGCGACGCTGGGTATCAGCGACGCTGACCGGGTGCAAATGGGCCGCCTGCCCAACCCGCACTTCGCCATTGGCCGCTTCACCGAGGGCGACACGCGCGAGATCGAACGCATGCTCAGCTTCAACGTGCTCGGGCTGCTGGCCCTGCCCTGGCGCGCCCAGTGGCAAGGCCAGCAGCACGAAATGGCCAAGCTGCAGGCCGCGCAAGACGTGGTGCGGCTGGCCGCAGACACCCGCAAAGCCTGGATCACCGCTGTGGCCGCCCAGCAAAGCGCCCTGTACCTGCGCGATGTAAAAGATGCCGCCGAGACTGGCGCCGAGCTGGCCCGGCGCATGGCCCGGGTGGGAAATTGGAGCCGCCTGGAGCAGGCCCGCGAACAGCTGCTGCTGGCGGAGGCCACCGCGCAGCTCGCCCGCGCCCAGCAAACCGCCTTTAGTACCCGCGAAAAGCTCACCCGCCTGATGGGCCTGTGGGGCGTACAAACCAGCTTTACCCTGCTGGACCGCTTGCCCAACATCCCCAAAACCGCCACTGACATGACCGATATCGAAACCCAGGCACTGCGCGAGCGGCTGGACGTGCGCGCCGCCGTGGCACGCACGGGGTACATCGCCCGGCAAGAAGGCTTTGACAAGGTGGTGGGCTATTTCGACGGCCTGGCGCTCAGCTACAGCCGCAACACCACTTTCGACAACGCCCACGGCAGCAAATCCGCCAAGCGCGGCTGGGAACTGGAGCTGCCCCTGCCGCTGTTCGACTGGGGCGGTGCCCGCCATGCCCGCGCCAAGGCGGTGTATCTGCAATCCACCGCCCAGGTAAGGGCCGTGGCCATCCAGGCCCGCTCGGAAGCGCGCGAGGCCTATTTTGGCTACCGCACCGCGTTCGACCTGGCGGTGCACTACCGCGACGAGATCGTGCCGCTGCGCAAGTTCATCGTTGAAGAGCAGGTGCTGCGCTACAACGGCATGCTGGCCAGCGTGTGGGATCTGCTAACTGAGACCCGGCAGCAAAGCCTGGCCGTGAACAGCGC
Source organism: Rhodoferax sp. LB1P47 (assembly GCF_056521445.1). Classification (NCBI taxonomy): domain Bacteria; kingdom Pseudomonadati; phylum Pseudomonadota; class Betaproteobacteria; order Burkholderiales; family Comamonadaceae; genus Rhodoferax; species Rhodoferax sp. LB1P47. Next base: position 122,818 of record NZ_JBWMAU010000004.1, read on the forward strand.
CATCGAGGCACAGCGCGACTTCTGGCTGGCCGATGCCGACTTGCAAACCGCGTTGACCGGCACCTCGCCCGGCGCGCTGGCATCCCTATCGTCTGGCGCAGCCGCCGACACCGCAACCCCCCAAGGACATTGATATGGACCGCAGAACTTTTTTCGGTGGCGCTGCACTCTCAGCTGTAGCCGCTGCCAGCGTGAGCAAAGTGGCCCTGGCTGCCTTGCCCGAGCCGGTGATCGCCACCACCCCCGCCACCGCCCCGCCGCTCATCCCTACGACAGGCCGCCCCTACAACCCGGTGGTCACCTTGAATGGCTGGACCTGCCCGTGGCGCATGAACGCGGGGGTGAAAGAATTCCACCTAGTGGCCGAGCCCGTGGTGCGCGAAATCGCCCCCGGCATGCAGGCCACGCTGTGGGGCTACAACGGCCAGTCGCCTGGTCCGACGATTGAGGTGGTGGAAGGCGACCGCGTGCGCATCTTCGTCACTAACCGCCTGCCCGAGCACACCACGATCCACTGGCACGGCCAGCGCCTGCCCAACGGCATGGACGGCGTGGGCGGGCTGACGCAGCCGCAGATTCCGGTAGGTAAGACTTTTGTGTATGAATTTGTGGCCCGCCGCCCCGGCACCTTCATGTACCACCCGCACGCCGATGAAATGGTACAAATGGCGATGGGCATGATGGGTTTTTGGGTCACGCATCCCAAAACCAAAACGCCGCTGATTGCCGAGGTGCAGCGCGACTTCTGCTTCCTTCTGAACGCCTACGACATCACCCCCGGCAGCACCACGCCCAAGCCCAACACCATGCTGGACCAGAACCTGTGGACCTGGAACAGCCGCGCCTTCCCCGGCATCGACACGCTCAACGTGCGACAGGGCGACCAAGTGCGCATCCGCGTGGGCAACCTGACGATGACCAACCACCCCATCCACCTGCACGGCCATGAATTTGTGGTCACCGGCACGGATGGCGGCCCGGTGCCCCCCAGCGCCCGCTGGCCCGAGGTGACCACCGACATCGCCGTAGGCCAGATGCGGCAGATTGAATTTCTGGCCGATGAGCCCGGCGACTGGGCCCTGCACTGCCACAAAAGCCACCACACCATGAACCCTATGGGCCACGGCGTGCCCAACATGATTGGCGTGGACCACCGTGGCCTGGTGCAAAAAATCCAGAAACTGGTGCCCGACTACATGCTGATGGGCGAGCGCGGCATGGCAGATATGGGCGAGATGCAAATGCCCATCCCCGACCACACCCTGCCCATGATGACCGGCACCGGCCCGTACGGCCCCATCGAGATGGGCGGCATGTTCACCACCCTGAAAGTGCGCAAAGACCAAAAACCGGGCGACTACCGCGACCCCGGTGCCTACCAGCAGCCGCCGGGTACGCGGGCGTTTGAATGGACAGGCAGCCTGGCCGAGCCCGCCCGCCCCGCCGCCATTGCACCGGCCGATACCGTGCAAGTGCGCAAGCCCGGCGCAGGCGCACACAGCGGCCATTGACCTCAATTGCTATCAAAATAATAGCTGCTAGCGCATATTAAATATGCGCCAGAGCCCGATTTCTCTTAAATTAACCGAAAGCATTCCATGACCCACCGCAGACTTGCCCTCCACGCCCTTGCATCCACCGCACTCCTGGCCACTGCCGGTCCGCTGCTGGCCGGGCCCGGCCACGACAAACCCCACGGCCCGGTGAAAAAAGAGCAAACCGAATGGGGCATTGCAGGCGATGCCAAAGCCGCCAAACGCACGGTGGTCATCACCATGCTGGACAGCATGCGCTTTAGCCCCGACAACATTGCCGTCAAACAAGGCGACACCATCCGCTTTAAGATGAAAAACACTGGCGCGCTAGGGCACGAGCTGGTGATTGGCACCAAGGCCGCGCTAGACGAGCACGCCGCCCTGATGGTCAAGTTCCCCATGATGGAGCACGACGCGCCCTACATGGCGCATGTGGGGGCCAACGGCGCAGGCGAGATCATCTGGAACTTCAACCGCCCCGGCAACTTCGACTTTGCCTGCCTGATTGCCGGGCATTACCAGGCCGGCATGGTCGGCAAGATCACCGTCGCCGCCAAATAAGCCCAAGGAGTCCCCATGCGATTAATCACATCTTCCCTCGGAGCGCTGGCGATAGCCGCCTTCAGCCTCTTGGCTCAAGCCCAGGCCCCCCTGCCCTTCACCGACGGCGAGGTCCGCAAAGTAGACCTGTCGGCCCAGAAAATCACCCTCAAACACGGGGAAATCAAGAACCTCGACATGCCGCCCATGAGCATGGTGTTCCAGGTCAAAAACCCGGCCTTGCTAGAGAAGGTAAAAGCCGGAGACAAAGTGAAATTCACCGCCGAGCAAGTGGACGGTGCGCTGGTGGTCACCGACATCCAGCCAGTGAGGGCTGAGTAAAAAGAGCCTCCAGCGCATGTATAACCTGCGCTGGAAGCTCGCTTTTTAATAGCAATCCGCCGCAAGGCGGATGCCAGTTACACCCGCTCGGCCACCCAGGCCTGTACCGATGCCAGCGCCGCCGGCAGCTTGCCCGGCTCGGTGCCACCGGCCATCGCCATGTCGGGCTTGCCGCCGCCTTTGCCGCCCATCTGCCCGGCAATAAAGTTAACCAACTCACCCGCCTTGACGCGGTCGGTGGTGTCCTTGGTAACGCCCACGGCCACCTGCACCTTGTCGCCGTCCACGGCGGCCAGCACGATGACGGCGGTTTTTAGCTTGTCCTTGAGCTTGTCCATCGTGTCGCGCAGGGTCTTGGTGTCGGCACCTTCGAGCTTGGCTGCCAGTAGCTTGATGCCATTGATGTCGATGGCGCTGTTGACCAGCTCGTCGCCCTGGGCGGAGGCCAGTTTGCCCTTGAGCTGGGTGACTTCTTTTTCCAGCGCCTTGATATGGTCCAACGCCAGCGCCACGCGGGCTTGCAATTCGGCGGGTTGCACCTTGAAGCTGCCCGCTGCCTGTGTCACGGTGCGCTCCAGGTCTTGCAGGTACTTCAAAGCGCCCTGGCCGGTCAACGCCTCGATGCGGCGCACGCCAGCGGCCACGCCGCCCTCGCCCACCACCTTGAACAGGCCAATGTCACCGGTGCGCTGCACGTGGGTGCCACCGCAGAGTTCGCGGGTGCTGCCGATGTCGAGCACGCGCACCACTTCGCCGTACTTTTCGCCAAACAGCATCATCGCGCCGGTTTTTTGGGCCGATTCAATGTCCATCAGCGCGGCCTGCGTGGCAGCGTTGGCCAGGATTTCGGCATTCACGATCGCTTCGATGTGCAGAATTTGCGCGTCGGTCACTGGAGCGTTGTGGGTGAAGTCGAAACGGGTGCGTTCGGCATTCACCAGGCTGCCCTTTTGGTGCACATGCGTGCCCAGCACTTCGCGCAGGGCGGCGTGCATCAGGTGGGTGGCAGAGTGGTTGCGCTGGGTGGCGGCGCGCAAAGCCGTGTTGACCTGGGCGGCCACGCTGTCGCCCACGGCCAGCGTGCCCGACTCCAGCGTGCCCTGGTGGCCAAACACATCGGCCTTGATCTTTTGCGTATCGCCCACATTGAAGCGGCCGCTGGCAGACACCAAAGTGCCTTCGTCGCCCACCTGGCCGCCGCTCTCGGCGTAGAACGGCGTAGTGTCCAACACCACCGTGCCGGTTTGGCCTTCTTTTATGCTGGTAGCGCTGGTGCCATCTACATAGATAGCTACAACTTTCGCGGCAGACTCCAACGCGGTGTAGCCCACGAACTGGTTGTCTGCCCCGGTGTATTCCAGCGCGCGGTCCATCTTGAACTTGCCTGCGGCGCGGCCCTTGGCCTTTTGCGCTTCCATCGCGATGTGGAAGCCCGCCTCGTCCACCGACAAGCCACGCTCGCGGCACACGTCGGCCGACAAATCTAGCGGAAAGCCAAAGGTGTCGTGCAGCTTGAAGGCCACTTCGCCGGGCAGCACTTGCACGCCGTCGGCCAGGGCTTCGTTCAAAATTTCCATGCCCATCGCCAAGGTCTCAAAGAAGCGCTCTTCCTCGGCCTTTAACACTTCGGCAATCCGCTCTTGCTGCGCTGCCAGCGCTGGGTATGCCGCGCCCATCAACGCCACCAAATCAGGTACCAGTTTGTGGAAGAACGGTTTCGTTTGGCCCAGCAGATAGCCGTGGCGGATGGCGCGGCGGATGATGCGGCGCTGCACGTAGCCCCGACCTTCGTTGCCGGGAATCACGCCGTCGCTGACCAAAAACGCGGTGGCGCGGATGTGGTCGGCGATGACGCGCAGGCTCTTGTGGCCCAGGTCTGCCTCACCTGCTTCACGGGCTGCAGCCTTGATCAGCGCGGCGAAGATGTCGATTTCGTAATTGCTGTGCACATGCTGCAAGATGGCCGCCAGGCGCTCCAGGCCCATGCCGGTGTCCACGCAGGGGGCGGGCAGCGGGGTCACCGAGCCGTCTTCCGCCATGTTGAACTGCATGAACACGTTGTTCCAGATCTCGATGAAACGGTCGCCGTCTTCATCCGGGCTGCCGGGCGGGCCGCCGGGGATGTGGTTGCCGTGGTCGTAAAAAATTTCGCTGCACGGGCCGCAAGGACCGGTGTCGGCCATCATCCAGAAGTTATCGCTCTTGTAACGGCCGCCCTTGTTGTCGCCGATGCGGATCACGCGCTCGGGGGGCAGACCGATTTCTTTGGTCCAGATGTCATAGGCTTCGTCGTCTTCTTGGTACACCGTGGCCAGCAGGCGGTCGGCGGGCAGTTTGTAGACCTCGGTCAACAGCTCCCAGGCCCATTTCAGCGACTCGCGCTTGAAATAGTCGCCAAAGCTCCAGTTGCCCAGCATTTCAAAGAAGGTGTGGTGGCGGGCGGTGTAGCCCACGTTTTCCAGGTCGTTGTGCTTGCCACCGGCGCGCAGGCAAGCTTGCACCGACGCGGCGCGCACATAGGGGCGCTTGTCGGTGCCCAAAAACACGTCTTTGAACTGCACCATGCCGGAATTGACAAACATCAGCGTCGGGTCGTTGCCGGGCACCAGCGAGCTGCTGGCCACCACCGTGTGGCCCTTGGAGGCAAAGAAATCGAGGAAGGTTTTGCGGATGTCGGCAACGGTGAAAACGGGCTGGGTCATGTCGTGCATTCTTCGGGCGTGTGGGTTAGGACTTTCGCAGCTCCTCTGTGCCGCCCTCTGGGCGCAAAGAGGAGCTTGCGTAAGTCCTGTGGGTCTGTGGAGCCTTCTATTATCGCCGCCTCGCCCACGGTGTCGGCTGGCCAAAAAATCGACCCTGTGCCCTACCAACACAGGGTTTTCTCTGAGCTGGAAACACCATCGACACACTAACATGTCAGTCATCATGCAGCCTGCTAGCACCCCTGTTTACACACCCATAACCAACCAACGTGCCCGTGCGTACCAAGGTTTTACCCAGCAAATATTCAACGGCGGCATCCGTTCCGGCCAGTTCATTTCACAGCGCGAGTTGATGCTGCTGTTGGACATGCCGCTGGGTGCCGTGCGCGAGATGATCCCCCGGCTGGAGGCGGGTGGCCTGCTGAAAACCGTGCCCCAGCGCGGCCTGCAGGTGACGCATGTAGACCTCAAACTGATCCGCAACGCCTTTCAGGTGCGCTCCATGGTCGAGCGCGAAGCGGTAGTGCACTTTGCGCATAGCGCCAGCGATGCGGAACTGGCCGCCATTGAAGCCAGCCACCGCCAGATTCTGGAGCGCGCCAACGCGCCCGGTGCCCTGGACGACCACAGCCTGCTGGACGATGCGCAGGCGGTGGACTGGGGCTTGCACGACCGCATGGTGGACGCGCTGGGCAACGACATCATCTCCGAGATGTACCGCGTGAACAGCCTGCGGGTGCGGCTGATCAAGCTGGAACACAGCGTGATCACCCCCAGCCGGCTGATTCCCGCCATGCAGGAGCATCTGCGTTTTATAGATGCCTTGCGCAGCCGCAATGCCCCGCTGGCCGTCGAATTGCTGGAGGCCCACATCCACAGCGCGCGCAGCCGCGTGATGGACGCCCCGCTGGAGCAAGTGCGCAGCGAATGGCCCACCGCCCCGCAGACCCCCACCGCTTTAACCACCAACCCACCCCAAGGAGACGCTTTTGAACCCTGATATCCATGGCCTCTGGCCCGCGTTGTTGATACCCATCAGCGCCACCGGTGCACTGGACACGCCCCGCGCCGTGGCCCACGCACACCGCATGCTGCAAGCCGGGTGCGACGGCATCACGCTGTTTGGCACCACCGGCGAAGGCCCCGCCTTCACCATCGCCGAGCGCAAGGGCCTGCTCGAATCCATGCTGGGTAGCGGCGTGCGCGCCGACCAGGTCATCGTCACCATCACCGCGCTGGCCCTGGGCGATGCGATAGAGCTGGGCCAGCATGCCAGCCGCCTGGGCGTGCAGCGCCAGATGCTGATGCCGCCGTTTTTCTTCAACCAGCCGCGCGATGCCGGCATTGTGGAGGCCGTGTCGCAAGTCGTGCACGGCATTGGCGACGATGGCCTGAAGCTGCTGCTCTACCACTTCCCGTTCATGAGCACGTTTGGTTTTTCACATGCAGCCATTGCCGAGTTGGTGCAACGCCACCCCGGTCAGGTGGTCGGCATCAAAGACAGTGGAGGCGACCAGGCACATTCGCTGGCGCTGGCCAAAGCCTTTCCGGCGCTGGCCATTTTGGTGGGTGCCGAACTGCACGTAGCGCCCACCCTGTGCCAAGGTGGCTCTGGCTCCATCAATGGGCTGGCCAATATCGCCCCACGGCTAATGCGACGGGTCATGGATGCGCCCTCCCGCGTGAGCCCTGCGGACGTACAACTGATCGCCGACCTGCTGGCCCTGCTTTCGGTCCAAGCCGGCATGCCCTTCGTAGGGGTTTACAAGACGATGTTGGCAGAGCAAACCGGAGATGATGCGTGGCTGCGCATGCGGGCCCCGCTCAGCCCACTCGACCGTGCAGAAGAACATGCAGTCCGCAGCGGCTACCAAGCCTTGGGCGCTGCACTGGCCACCGTGTAATTGCGCGCGGCGCCCCATTTCAAAATAAAAGGAGACATCACCATGACCCCATCCACCCTGAACCGCCGCACCCTGCTAGGCGCAGTGGCCGCCCTGGGCGCCAGCGCCCTGCCCGCCCTGGCGCAAACCAAAACCGTGCTGCGCATATCCACCCCCGCCGTGCCCGACGACTGGCACGCCAAGATGTGGAGCGTGTTCAAAGAACAGTTAGAGAAATCTGCACCCGGCGAATTCGATGTACAGATCAACCTGAACGCCACGCTGTTCAAGCAAGGCACCGAGCCTGCTGCCATGGCGCGCGGCAACCTGGAGTTGTCCAGCATCTCGGCCTTTGACATTGCCAAACTGGTGCCCGAGTTCTCCATCTTCACCGCCGGCTATGTGGTGCGTGACCCGGACCAGCAGCAGAAGATTTTTAACGGCCCCATCGGCACCGAGCTGTTCAAGCTGGTGTCTGAAAAGATGGACATCACCCCGCTGGCCACCGTCTACCTGGGCACCCGCCAGATCAACCTGCGCGAAGCCAAGCCGGTCAAAACCCCCGCCGACCTGAAAGGCGTGAAGCTGCGCATGCCGGGCTCCAAAGAATGGCTATTCCTGGGCGAAGCACTGGGTGCCACGGCCACGCCACTGGCCTTTGGTGAGGTCTATATGGGTCTGAAAACCGGCACGATTGACGGACAGGACAACCCGCTGCCCTCGGTGCGCGCAGCCAAGTTTTACGAAGTAACCAAACAGATCGTGCTGACCAGCCACCTGGTGGACGGGATCTTCATCGCCATCGCCAACAAGAGCTTCAATGCCCTGACGGCAGCGCAGAAGCAAAAGGTCACTGCCGCCGCCCAGGCCGCAGCGGCCTACAACAACGAGAACCGCATCAAGGAAGAAGGCCAACTGGTGGAGTTCTTCAAAAAGGAAGGCTTGCAGGTCAACACGCCGGATGTGGATGCGTTCCGCAAATCGGTGCAAGCTACCTACCAGGCATCGGACTACGCCAAGGTCTGGCCCAAGGGTTTGCTGGACCGCATCAACGCGACCAAGTAAGCGGCCCGTAAACCATGCTGCGCCGACTGCAACAGGCCGCCAACATCTTGGGCGGCGGCCTTTTTCTGACCCTGTTCGTCGTTTTCATCGTCCAGATCACGGCGCGCTTCGGTTTCAACAAGCCGCTGCCCTGGACCGATGAGGCCGCCGTGATTCTGTACGTCTGGGTCATCCTCTGGGCTGCGGCCACGGTGGTGCCCGAGCGTGAGCACGTGGTGTTCGACCTGCTGTGGAACAGCGTGAACACCCGCACCCGCCAAGTGATGCGCATCGTGGGCAACCTGATGCTGGGCGGGCTGGCACTGGTGGCGATACCGGCCAGTTGGGACTATGTGCACTTCATGTCCCGCGAAGGCTCGCCGGTGCTGGGCCTGTCCTTCATGTGGATTTTTCTGCCGTTTGTGCTGCTGCTGATCGCCCTGGTCATCCGCAGCGCCTGGGCCATCTGGAACGCCGTGCGCGGCATAGGCTTGGAAGCGGAGCTACGACTATGACCCCTGGACTCTGGACTCTCGTTGTCGTGATGGTGGCCAGTTTGCTGCTGCGCATGCCCATCGGTTTTTCCATGCTGGCAGCCGGCATTGCCTACCTGCTGGTCAAAGGCCAGGATGTGGGCCTGGTGGCCGAGCAGGTGGGTAACGGCCTGTACAACAGCTACGTGCTGCTGGCTGTGCCGCTGTTTGTGTTTGCCGCCAACATCATGAATGCGGGCACGGTGAGCGAGCGAATTTTTGACTTCTGCCGCATCTTGGTGGGCCGCATGCGCGGGGGTCTGGCGCAGGTGGACATTCTGGTCAGCGTGATCTTCTCGGGCATGAGCGGCAGCGCCATTGCAGATGCCGCCGGGCCGGGCCTGGTCACCATCCGCCAGATGCTCAAAAAGCCCGAATACACGCGCGGCTTTGCCGGTGCCGTGGTGGTGGCCAGCGCCACGTTGGGGCCCATCATCCCGCCCAGCATTCCCATGGTGATTTATGCAATGGTGTCCGGCGCGTCGGTCGGAGCGCTGTTTCTGGGCGGTGTGGTGCCGGGTTTTCTGATGGCCGGGCTGATGATGGGCGTAGTGCACACCATTGCCGTCAAACGCAATATGCCGCGCGACGAGCCCGTGCCCCGCTCGCAGTGGGCGGGCCTGATCTTCCGTGGTGCCCTGCCCTTGTCCATGCCCATCGTGTTGCTGGGCGGCATTTACTCTGGCGCGTTCACCCCCACCGAAGCCGCCGCCGTGGCAGCACTGCACGCACTGATCCTGGCGGCGGTGGTATTTCGGGCGCTCACCTGGCGCAGCTTCTGGGGCGTGGTGATGGAATCCACACGCGGCAGCGCCGTCATCACGCTGATTCTGGCGGGCTCCTTCATGCTGAACTACGCCTTCACCTCCGAAGGTGTACCGCAAAGCATGGCGATGTGGGTGGACGGCATGCACCTGTCCCGCATCCAGTTTCTGCTGCTGGTGAACGCCATGTTTCTGGTGCTGGGCTGTTTTCTGGATGTGTCGGTACTGCTGCTGGTGTTTGTGCCCATGCTCTTGCCTGCGGCCAAGCTGCTGGGGGTGGACCTGGTGCACTTTGGCGTGCTGGTGGTGCTCAACATGATGATCGGCCTGATCCATCCGCCGTTTGGCATGCTGCTGTTTGTCACCAAGGCGCTCACCGGCATTCCGATCGGCGAGATGATGAAAGAGGGCTGGCCGTTTTTGCTCATGCTGCTATGCCTGCTGCTGGCCATGACAGTGTTTCCTCAGATCGTGCTCTGGCTACCGCAAAGCATGGGCTACATCACCCACTAGGTTTTTGCGCCCCCTATAATCCAGCCACCTTAGCGGGTGTAGTTCAATGGTAGAACGCTAGCTTCCCAAGCTCGATACGTGAGTTCGATTCTCATCACCCGCTCCAAGCACCTCCACGCATTTCTGGCCCCGCGCCAATGCCTGCGGAGCCCTTCTCAGGAGTTCGCAGCATGACCCATCTCCACACACCCTCCTGGTTGGCTTTACGCTGGCTTTTGGCTGCGACCATCGGGCTGGTCGCTAGCGCCTGTGGGGGTGGCAGCAATGCGGCCACACCCTCCATCGCCTCGGTAACACCCAGCATCACCACGCTGAACAGCCATTTGTCCAGCCCTTGGGGAATGGCGGTGTTGCCGTCGGGCGAACTGCTGATCACCCAAAAGAGCGGCAGCCTGCTGCGGGTTAGCGCTGATGGCTCCAGCACCTCGCCCATCAGCGGCATCTTGCCGGTGAACAGCAGCGGCCAAGGCGGCTTGCTGGGCCTGGCGATCGACCCTGACTTTGCCAGCACGCCCTGGGTGTACTGGGCTTATACAGAACCGGGCAGCAGTGCCGAGACCGGGTTGACCGGCACCGCAGTGGCGCGAGGACGGCTGGTGGGCAATGCGCTGCGGGAGGTGGAGGTGCTGTTTCGCCAGCAGCCTAAAACCACGGGTTCGGGCCACTTTGGGGCGCGGCTGGTGTTTGCCCGCGACAAAACCCTGTTCATCACGCTGGGCGAACGCCAGAAGTTCAGCCCTGCGCAAGACCTGGGGCAGACACTGGGCAAAGTGGTACGGATAGCCCGCGACGGCAGCATCCCCAGCGACAACCCGGCGCTGGGGACAAGTGCCCTGCCCGGCATCTGGAGCCTGGGCCACCGCAATATCCAAGGGGCCGCCTTGCACCCCGACACCGGCGATTTGTGGATCAGCGAACACGGCCCGCAAGGTGGGGACGAGATCAACATCGCCCGCGCCGGGGCCAACTACGGCTGGCCGGTAAAAAGCTATGGATGTAACTACGGCGAGCCGGTGGGCACGGCCTGCCGCATCGGCGGTGGAGTGCATGCTCCGGCGTTTGTGGAGCCGTTGACCTATTGGGTGCCCACCTCGGTGGCCCCGGCGGGTTTGCTGTTCTACACCGGCAACTTGATGCCGCAGTGGAAGGGGCATTTATTCTCAGGGTCGCTGGCGGGTCAAACCCTGTGGCGCATGACTGTCAGCCCCAGCGCGGTGCTGACCCGCGAGGCACTCTTTGCCGACCGCAATGAGCGCTTTCGCGACGTGGTGCAAGCGCAAGACGGGGCCATCCTGCTGCTCACCGACAGTGGCAAGCTGCTGCGCCTGGCCCCGTAGACGTTAAATCAGCTTTACGCCCGTCTGGGCCTGTAGCGCTTCCAGCGTCACGCCGGGGGCCAGTTCTACCACTTTCAGGCCCTCGGAGGTGATGTCCATCACGGCCAGGTCGGTGATGATGCGGTCTACCACCCCTACGCCAGTCAGTGGCAGGGTGCAGGTGGGCAGAATTTTCAGGTCGATGCTGCCGTCGCGTTTCTTGGCGACGTGCTCCATCAGTACGATGACGCGCTTCACGCCGGCCACCAAATCCATCGCGCCGCCCATGCCCTTGACCATCTTGCCGGGGATCATCCAGTTGGCCAGGTCGCCCTTTTCGCTGACCTGCATCGCGCCCAGAATGCTCAGGTTGATCTTGCCGCCCCGGATCATGGCAAAGCTGTCGTGGCTGCCGAAAATGGCCGAGCCAGGCAGCGTGGTGACGGTTTGCTTGCCCGCGTTGATCAAGTCGGCATCCACCTTGTCAACGGTGGGAAACGGGCCGATGCCTAGCATGCCGTTTTCGCTTTGCAACCACACCTCTTTGTCAGCGGGCACATGGTTGGCCACCAGAGTAGGGATGCCGATGCCGAGGTTCACGTAAAAGCCGTCTTCCAGCTCCATGGCCGCACGGGCCGCCATTTGGTCTTGGTTCCAGGCCATGTTTATGCTCCTGCTTTCTCGGTAACGGTTTCGGTGATGGTGCGTTTTTCAATTCGCTTTTCAGGCGTGGCGTTGCGCACGATGCGGTGCACGTAGATGCCGGGCAGGTGCACTTGGTCGGGCTCCATGCTGCCGGTTTCGACGATTTCCTCCACTTCCACGATGCAGATCTTGCCCGCCATCGCCACGGCGGGGTTGAAATTGCGGGCGGTGAGGCGGAATTGCAGGTTGCCGGACTTATCGGCCCGGTAGGCTTTGACCAACGACACCTCGGGCACCAGGGCACGCTCCATTACATAGGTTTCGCCGTCGAATTCGCGCAGCTCTTTGCCCTCAGCCACCAAGGTGCCAACACCGGTTTTGGTGAAGAAGGCCGGGATGCCCGCACCGCCCGCACGCAGCTTTTCAGCCAGCGTGCCCTGGGGGGTGAATTCGAGTTCCAGCTCGCCCGCAAGGTACTGGCGCTCGAACTCTTTGTTCTCGCCGACGTAGCTGGAGACCATTTTTTTAATCTGCCGCGTCTCCAGCAGTTTGCCCAGGCCAAAGCCATCGACACCTGCGTTGTTGGAGATCACGGTCAAATTCTGCACGCCAGAGTCGCGCAGCGCGTCGATCAGCGCCTCGGGGATGCCGCACAGGCCGAAACCGCCCACGGCCATGAGTTGGCCGTCCTTGACAACGCCTTTAAGCGCTTCGGCAGCAGAGGGGAAAATTTTGTTCACGCAGTTCTCCGGTTAAAAGATCAAGCAGGACGATACTACCTATTCAGCTACGTAGTTTTTCGTAAAGGGTTTGCGCTATGGAAATGGCGATGGAAGTGGATTACCAACGGGCGTTTGCATTAGCGCCCGTGGGCTTGGTGGTGTCGCGCAACCGCGCCATTGTGGACTGCAACCAACACCTGTGCGAGATGTTTGGGGCCGACCGCGAGCTGCTTATAGGGCAGTCTTTTCTGGTGCTCTACCCCACCGCCGTGGAGTTTGAGCGCACCGGCGAGCGCATCGCCCCAATCATGAACGCCAAGGGCCATTACGCCGACGACCGCATCATGCAACGGGTGGGTGGCCGCTTGCAAGGCGAGGCGTTTTGGTGCCACGTCACGGGCCGGGCCTTTGACCGTAAAGCGCCGCATGCTGCGGGTATTTGGAGTTTTGAGGATTTGTCGTCGCGCCGCCCGGTGCAGGCGGCCCTTACCCCGCGTGAGCGCGAAGTGGCGGCCCATGTGATGACGGGCCTCACATCCAAAGAAATCGCCAAAGTGCTGGGTATCAGCCACCGCACGGTGGAGATTTACCGGGCCACCCTGATGCGCAAGTACAAGGCATCCACCACGGCTGATTTAACGCAAAAACTCATGGGTCGTTAAATTTAGAAGAAATAGGCCTCTAGCGCAGGTAGTGTCTGCACAAGCAGCTATTAAAAACATAGTACTAAATTTACATATCCCAAACGCACTTCGGGCCTGCTAACTGTGAAGCTAGCAGACCCGAAGTGGGTTTAATCGCAAAAGCGATTAGTTTTTAGTCTGGTCAACCAGCTTGTTCTTGGCGATCCAAGGCATCATGGCGCGCAGCTGGGCACCCACGACTTCGATCTGGTGCTCCGAGGTCAGGCGGCGGCGGCTGATCAGCGTAGGAGCGCCAGCCTTGTTTTCCAAGATAAAGCTCTTGGCGTATTCGCCGGTCTGGATGTCATTCAGCACTTGCTTCATGACCTTCTTGGTTTCTGCCGTCACGATGCGCGGGCCGGTGACGTATTCGCCGTATTCGGCGTTGTTCGAGATGGAGTAGTTCATGTTGGCGATGCCGCCTTCATAGATCATGTCCACGATCAGCTTCAACTCGTGCAGGCACTCGAAGTAGGCCATTTCTGGCGCGTAACCGGCTTCCACCAGGGTTTCAAAACCCGCCTTGATCAGCTCAACCGCACCGCCGCACAACACGGCTTGCTCGCCGAACAGGTCGGTCTCGGTTTCTTCGCGGAAGTTGGTTTCAATGATGCCGGACTTGCCGCCACCGTTGGCCATCGAGTACGACAGCGCCATTTGCAGCGACTTGCCGGACTTGTCTTGGTACACAGCGACCAGGTGGGGCACGCCGCCGCCTTGGGCGTAGGTGCCGCGCACGGTGTGGCCGGGGGCCTTGGGGGCGACCATCCACACGTCCAAGTCAGCGCGGGGCGTGACCAAGCCGTAATGCACATTGAAACCGTGGGCAAACACAAGGGCTGCGCCTTGCTTGATGTTGGCTTCGATTTCAGCGGTGTAGACCGAAGCGATTTGCTCGTCGGGCAACAAAATCATGACCACGTCAGCGGCTTTGACTGCTTCCGCGACTTCAGCCACTTTCAGGCCGGCTTTTTCAACCTTGGACCACGAAGCGCCACCCTTGCGCAGACCGACCACGACGTTCACGCCGCTGTCGTTCAAGTTTTGCGCGTGGGCGTGGCCTTGGCTACCGTAGCCGATGATGGCAACCGTCTTGCCCTTGATCAGGCTGAGGTCGCAGTCTTTGTCGTAAAAAACTTTCATGTTCTTCTGCTTTCAAAAATAAATAAAGGATTGGCGAAATGCCCAACGACAGGCTCAGGGCGAACGTAACTTGACATCGCCATCCACATCCGTTCGCGTTGAGCCTGTCAAAACGCGCGCACGGACAGTTTCAAAATCTAGACCCGCAAGATGCGTTCGCCCCGGCCAATGCCGCTGGCGCCGGTACGCACGGTTTCCAGAATCGCGGTGCGGTCCAGGGCTTCTAAAAACGCGTCATTTTTGCCCTGGTCACCGGTCAGCTCAATGGTGTAGCTCTTTTCGGTTACATCAATGATGCGGCCCCGGAAGATGTCAGCCATGCGCTTCATTTCTTCACGCTCTTTGCCCACCGCCCGCACCTTGACCATCATCAGTTCGCGCTCGGTGTAGGCACCTTCGGTCAGATCGACCACCTTGACCACTTCGATCAGGCGGTTCAGGTGCTTGGTGATCTGCTCGATCACGTCGTCGGAACCCGAGGTCTGGATCGTCATGCGCGACAAAGTGGCATCTTCGGTGGGGGCCACCGTCAGCGACTCGATGTTGTAACCCCGGGCGGAGAACAGGCCGACCACGCGCGACAGCGCGCCGGGTTCGTTTTCCAGCAAGACTGCAATGATGTGTTTCATAAGACTAGATTCCTCTTTTTGCCGCCCTCCCCTGCGCACGGTAATGTGCAGGCTCGGCGGGCAATAGATTCGTCAGAAAGTTAATACTATCGAAATAATAGCTGCTAGCGCAGGCAGAACCTACGCCAGAGCCTGATTTGGCTTAAAGATCTTCGCTGCCCAGCAGCATCTCGGTGATGCCCTTGCCGGCCTGCACCATCGGGAATACGTTCTCGGTGGGGTCGGTGCGGAAGTCCATGAACACCGTGCGGTCCTTCAGTTTGCGGGCTTCGCGCAGGGCGGGCTCCACATCTTCGGGACGCTCGATCAGCATGCCAACGTGGCCATAGGCCTCGGCCAGCTTGACGAAATCAGGCAGCGCGTCCATGTAGCTGCTGCTGTAGCGGCCCGCGTATTCCACCTGTTGCCACTGGCGCACCATGCCCAGGTAGCGGTTGTTCAGCGAGCAAATTTTGATCGGCGTGTTGTATTGCAGGCAGGTGGACAGCTCTTGGATGCACATCTGCACCGAGCCTTCGCCGGTGATACAGAACACTTCGCTGTCAGGCTTGGCCAGCTTGACACCCATTGCGTAGGGAATGCCCACGCCCATCGTGCCCAGGCCGCCCGAGTTGATCCAACGGCGGGGTTCGTCAAAGCGGTAGTACTGCGCGGCCCACATCTGGTGTTGGCCCACATCGGAGGTGATGTAGGTGTCGGCATCCTTGGTCATGTTCCACAGGGTTTCAACCACGTACTGGGGCTTGATCACGTCGCTGGAGCCCATGCTGTACTTCAGGCAGTTGCGGCTGCGCCAGCCTTCAATCGTGTCCCACCAACTACCCAGCGCATCTGCATCGGGTTGGGTGCCGGCTTCTTTGATCATAGCGATCAGCTCGGTCAGCACTTCCTTCACATCACCGACGATGGGCACGTCCACCTTCACACGCTTGGAGATGCTGGACGGGTCGATGTCGATATGGATGATCTTGCGCTCGTTTTGCGCGAAATGCTTGGTGTTGCCGATCACGCGGTCGTCAAACCGGGCTCCGACGGCCAGCAGCACGTCGCAGTGTTGCATGGCGTTGTTGGCTTCCACCGTGCCGTGCATGCCCAACATGCCCAGGAATTTTTTATCGCTGGCCGGGTACGCGCCCAGGCCCATCAAGGTGTTGGTGCAGGGATAGCCCAGCATGTCCACCAAGGTGCGCAACTCCGCCGAGGCATTGCTCAGCAAAACACCGCCGCCGGTATAGATATAAGGGCGTTTGGCTGCCAACAGCAATTGCAAGGCCTTGCGGATCTGGCCGCCGTGGCCCTTACGCACGGGGTTGTACGACCGCATGGTCACGGTTTCGGGGTAGCCCGCGTAGAGCGCCTTCTTGAACGACACGTCTTTCGGAATGTCCACCACCACCGGACCGGGGCGACCGGTACGTGCAATGTGGAAGGCCTTTTTCAGGGTTTCAGCCAGATCGCGTGGGTCTTTTACCAAAAAATTGTGTTTGACGATGGGGCGGGTGATGCCGACCGTGTCACATTCTTGGAACGCATCCAGGCCAATGGCGTGCGTGGGCACCTGGCCACTGATGATCACCATCGGAATGCTGTCCATATAGGCGGTGGCAATGCCGGTAACGGCATTCGTCAGGCCGGGGCCGGAGGTGACCAGCGCCACGCCCACATCACCGGTGGCGCGGGCATAGCCGTCGGCCGCGTGCACGGCAGCTTGCTCGTGGCGCACCAGCACATGCTGGATGGTGTCTTGTTTGTAGAACGCGTCATAGATGTAGAGCACTGCGCCACCGGGGTAGCCCCAGATGTGCTTAACGTTCTCGGCCTGGAGGCACTTCACCAGAATCTCGGCACCCATGAGCTCGACAGGAGCGGGACGCATGATGGTGGAGGCGTTGGAAGAAGAGGATGCTGCGGCGGCCGAAGCGATTTCGGCTTTATTGATTTCCATGATGAACCTTTGTGAATTTCTCTAACGAAATACCTTGGGTGCTTCTTCACGCACTCTTTTGGAGTTGTGTCGAAACTTAAGACCAAAGCCATGGGTGCGCTGCTTGCGACACCGAACCATGATCCGTTTGCTTTTTGACTAGCAGGCGGATTATCGCACTGCACAATGCAAAAACCTGGCGAACATCCAAGAAAAACGCAATGCAGTGCCATAATCCGCCCGCACAAGCAAGCCACGGGGGCCAAGTTTTCGCCCCAAACGTCCATTTTTCACTGAAATGCCCCACCGGCGCCACCCTTTTGGCCACTGAACGCGAACTTTCCGATTTCCTCAAAAGCGTCGAAAACCGGGCCTTCAAACGCTCGGTCTACCACGTGCGCAACGAGGAATCGGCGCTGGACATCGTGCAAGACAGCATGATGAAACTGGCCGAGCACTACGGTGACAAACCGGTGAACGAGCTGCCCATGCTGTTCCAGCGGATTCTGTCGAACTGCACGCTGGACTGGTTTCGCCGCCAAAAAACCCGCAACGCCCTGTTCTCCAATATGAGCGATTTCGAGTCTGCCGATGGCGACGGAGATTTCGATTTACTGGAAACTTTCCAGGCCTCCAGCAACTCTGAACGCAACGAAAGCGCCGAAGACAGCACACGCCGGGCACAGGTTTTGCGTGAGATAGACAATCAGATACAAGAGTTACCAACGCGTCAACGAGAAGCGTTCTTGATGCGTTACTGGGAAGAGATGGACGTTGCCGAAACCGCCAGCGCCATGGGCTGCTCGGAAGGCAGCGTCAAAACCCACTGCTCTCGCGCAGTCCAGTCGCTCAGCAAGGCGCTCAAGGCCAGAGGAATACATTTATGACACAGCTGCAAACCCCTTCGATGCTGTCGGCAGAAGACCGTTTTGCGCGGCATCTCACAGCCCGCCTGTCTGAAGGCTCGGCCACCTTGCCGCACGACATTTCCGAGCGCCTGCGTATTGCCCGCATGCAGGCCCTGGCCCAGCGCAAACAAGCGGTGATGCGCTCCACCACCGTCGTCGCCAGCCAGGGCGGGGGCACCGCAACCCTGGGTTTTGGAGCCGACCACACCAGCTGGTGGACCCGCTTTGCCGCCACCCTGCCACTGCTGGCACTGGTGGCCGGGCTCCTGACCATCTACGTAGTACAAAATGACAACCGTGCCGACGAGCTGGCGGAAGTCGATTCCGCCTTGCTCACCGATGACCTGCCGACGTCGGCCTACACCGATCCTGGCTTTGTGGAATACCTCAAAGCCAACCTGGACACCGCCCCCTGATTTATTGGACTGCCAACGGATGCTGCCATCGCCCAGGATTTTATTGATTGCGCCCTGCATTGGGGCGTTATTGTGCGTTGGCATGGCATCGGCGGTGTGGGCTCAGGCTGCGCCCCCCGCCAGCGCTGCCGCCCCCATCCCCTTGACCACCGCCACCAAGCCAGAACAAAAGCCGCTGTGGAAAGAACTCACCCCCGCCCAGCAGCAGGCGCTCAAGCCCCTGGCCACGCACTGGAACGACATCAGTGAGCCGCAAAAGCGCAAATGGTTAGCCTTGTCGGTCAATTTTGAAAAAATGTCCCCCACTATGCAAACCGTTCTGCAAGAGCGGATGCTGGACTGGGGCGCGCTCAGCGGGGTCCAGCGCAGCCAGGCGCGCCTGAATTTCGCCCAGGCCAAACGGCTTTCGCCCACCGAGAAGCAGGCCAAATGGGAGGCTTACCAAACGCTAGATCCAGAAGAAAAAGCCAAGTTGGCCAAAAAGATGCCTAAAAAGCTTCCTGGCGCAGCCACCGGAGTCAAGCTCATCCCGTCGCAGAAACTGGCCACCGTGCCCCCGCCCCGCAACAATGAGCCCAAAGGCCCATCGATTGCGGCGGCGCCCCACCAGATCAACCCCAAAACACTGCTGCCGCTCCCGGCCAAGACGGCAGCGCAATGACCACTCTTGCGCCGCCCACCACGCCGCCCGCCCCATTCACCAGCCCCAGCCTGCGCCGCCGTATGGCCTGCTGGCTGTACGAGGGGATGCTGATGTTTGGTGTGGTATTTATTGCCGGCTACCTGTTCGGCACCCTCAGCCAGACCCGCAACGCTCTGGACAACCGCCCCGGCCTGCAAGCTTTTTTGTTCGTTATCTTTGGCATCTACTTCACCTGGTTCTGGTCCAAGGGCCAAACCTTGGCCATGAAGACCTGGAACATCCGGGTGGTCGGCCGTGATGGCCGCGCCATCAGCCAACCGCGCGCCCTGCTGCGTTATGTGTGCAGCTGGATCTGGTTTCTGCCGCCCTTGGCCGCCGTCGCCCCATTTGAACTGCCGGTGGGTGAAACCCTGGTTTTGCTGCTCGGCTGGGTGGCCATTTGGGCGCTGCTGAGCCGATTTCACCCACAACGCCAGTTTTGGCATGACGCACTGGCGGGCACACAGCTGGTGGGCTCGCTGCCTTTGAGCCGATAAGCATGAAATCCCATAACGACACGACGGCCCAAAAATCCCGCAAAGGCCTCAACCGTATCTGGCATGCCGCTGGCTATTCCATCGCCGGCTTGCGGGCAGGCTGGCATGAAACCGCCTTTCGCCAAGAAGCCATCGCCGCCATCGTCCTGGTGCCCCTGGCCGCATGGCTGGCCACCAACTGGGTGGAATTTGTGCTGCTGGCGGGTTCGGTGGTTCTGTTGATGGTGGTGGAGCTACTCAACACCGGTATCGAAACCGCCATCGACCGCATCGGCCCCGAATGGCACGCCCTGTCAAAACGCGCCAAAGACATGGGCAGCGCCGCCGTGCTGCTGACCATCCTGGTCACCGCCACCGTCTGGATTTTGGCGCTGGTGCAGCGCTTCAACGCCTAACGCCCAGCTCCTCGGGGTGTGCAGCTAGACCGCTGCTTCGTCTTGCTCGCCGGTACGGATGCGCACTACGCGCTCGACGCTGGTGACGAATATCTTGCCGTCGCCAATCTTGCCAGTGCGGGCGGCGCGGATGATGGCATCCACGCAGCGGTCTACTTCGCTGGTTTTCACCACCACCTCAATCTTCACCTTGGGCAGAAAGTCCACCACGTACTCGGCGCCCCGGTACAGCTCGGTGTGGCCTTTTTGGCGGCCAAAACCTTTGACTTCGGTGACGGTCAGGCCGGTCACGCCGCATTCGGCCAGGGCCTCACGTACTTCTTCAACTTTGAACGGCTTCAGGATGGCGGTAATTTGTTTCATAAGGCTTTGGTTTCTTGATTTCAAGCGCGGAATTTGCTCGTAATAGGATAGCGCCAATCTTTGCCAAAACTGCGGTGGGTTACCCGGATACCCACCGGCGACTGGCGGCGTTTGTACTCATTGATCTTGATCAGCCGGGTGACGCGCTCCACGTCGGCGGGCGCGAACCCGGCGGCGATGATCTCGTCCAGGCTTTGGTCGTTTTCCATGTAACGCTCCAAGATCGTATCCAACACCTCGTAGGGCGGCAGGCTGTCCTGGTCGGTCTGGTCGGCGCGCAGCTCGGCGCTGGGCGGGCGGGTGATGATGCGCTCGGGAATGGGGTTGCTGCCCGTGCCGTAGGGATCGTTTTCGTTGCGCCAGCGGGCCAGGGCGAACACCAGGGTTTTGGCCACGTCTTTGATCACCGCGAAGCCACCCGCCATATCGCCATACAGCGTGCAGTAGCCGGTGGCCATCTCGCTCTTGTTGCCGGTGGTGACCACGATGCTGCCAAACTTATTGCTCATGGCCATCAGCAGCGTGCCCCGGATGCGGGCCTGGATGTTTTCTTCGGTGGTGTCCTCGTCGCGGCCAATGAAATGCACCGCCAGCGAGGCCTTGAACGCCTCAAACTCCGGCAGGATGGAGATTTCGTCGTACTGCACGCCCACCCGGGCCGCCATGTCGCGCGCGTCAATCCACGAAATATCGGCCGTATAGGGCGACGGCATCATCACCGTGCGCACGCGCTCCTTGCCCAGCGCGTCCACCGCAATCGCCAGCACCAAGGCCGAGTCGATACCGCCTGACAGGCCCAGCAGCACGCCAGGGAAATGGTTTTTGCCCACGTAGTCGCGCAGGCCCAGCACCAGCGCGTCCCACAGGTCGGCGTGCAGGCTGCGCTCGGGCTCGATGCTTGCTATTAATTCAATAGCTGATTGCGCAGGTACTACCTGCACAAACAACAGATTTTCTTTAAAACTAGGGGCGCGGCCACTCAAAGTGCCGTCGGCATTCACGCAGAATGAGCCGCCGTCAAACACCACCTCGTCCTGCCCGCCCACGATGTGCGCATACACCAGCGGCAAGCCCACGGCGCGGGCGCGCTCGGCCATGCGATGGACGCGTTCACCCCCCTTGCCCATGTGGAAGGGCGAGGCGTTGATGACGGCCAGCAGCTCGGCACCATGGGCCTTTGCCAGCGCAGCGGGCTCGGTGAACCAGGCATCCTCGCAAATCAGCAGGCCCACCTGCACGCCCTCCACTGCAAACACGCACACGCCCTGACCCGGCGTGAAGTAGCGGCGCTCATCAAACACCTGGTAATTGGGCAGCTCGCGCTTGGCGTAGGTGGCGACCACCGCGCCCTCGCACAGCACGCTGGCGGCGTTGAAACGGTGTTGCACCGCCACCGACTTGCCCCGGTCGTCCCCGCCCTGCGGGTGGCCCACCACCACATGCAGGCCTTTTAACCCGGCCAGTTCGCGGGCCACTGTTTTCACGGCATCATCACAGGCAGCGGTGAAAGCCGGGCGCAGAAACAAATCTTCGGCAGCATAGCCGCAAATCGACAGCTCGGGGGTCAGCACCAGCCGGGCCCCGTCGGCATACGCGGTGCGGGCGGCGGTAATGATTTTTTGCGCATTGTCGGCCAAGTCACCGACGACAAAATTAAGCTGGGCAACACAGAGTTTGAGAGTCATGGAAACAAAAAATACAGTGGTGGCGGCAGGCCAAAATGGGGTGGAAGACAGCGCATCTGATTATGTCATTCGGGTACTCGACACCCCAGCGCAGATCACCGCCGCAGCCTGGAACGACCTGCTAGCCGTACAAGCCAATGCCAGCCCCTTCATGCGCCATGAATACCTGGCCGCCCTGCACGCCAGCGGCAGCGCCACACCGGCCACCGGCTGGACACTCCAGCTGGTCACCATCTGGCAAGGCGAGGTACTGCAAGCAGCCTGCGCGCTCTACCTCAAAACCCATTCCTACGGCGAATACGTGTTCGACTGGGCCTGGGCCAACGCCTACCAACAGCACGGCGTGCCCTACTACCCCAAGGCCGTGGTGGCAGCACCGTTCACCCCCGTACCCGGTGCGCGGCTACTGGCGCGGGATGCGGCCACCCGCAAACTGCTGGTGCAAGCCGTGGTGGCCTGGTGCGATGAACAAAATCTGTCGTCTCTGCACGTGCTGTTTGCCAACCCGGAAGACGTAACAGCCTGCGCCGACGCGGGCATGATGCTGCGCCACACAGTTCAATTCCACTGGACAAACACAGAAATCGGCTACCGCGACTTCGACGACTTTCTCGCCTCGATGGCCCCAGACAAACGCAAAAAAATCCGCCAAGAGCGCCGCAAAGTGGCCGATGCAGGCGTCACCTTCCGCCACGCCCAGGGCCGCGCCATCACACCGCAAGACTGGGACTTCTTCTACCGCTGCTACGAACGCACCTACCTGGAACACGGCAACGCCCCCTACCTGAGCCGCGACTTCTTTCAGCGCATGGCGGACACGATGCCGGAGCACTGGCTGCTGTTTGTGGCCGAACGCGAGGTGGACGGAGTCACAACCCCTATTGCTACTAGTTTGATAGCTATCAGCGCAGATACCACTTGCGCCAGCGGCCTAAAAGACTCTGAAAATCAGCCCCTGGTCGCCTATGGCCGCTACTGGGGCGCACTCGAACGCGTGGACTGCCTGCACTTCGAGGCCTGCTACTACCAGCCGCTAGCGTGGTGCATCCATCACGGCGTGGCCCGTTTCGAGGGCGGCGCGCAGGGTGAACACAAAATGGCCCGCGCCCTGCTCCCCGTCAAAACCACCAGCGCCCACTGGCTAGCGCACCCGGCGTTTGCGGATGCGGTGGAACGGTTTCTGGAGCGCGAGGGGGCAGGGATTGCGGGGTATATGGAGGATTTGGGGCGGAGGAGTCCGTTGAAAAACTAGCCCCGCACAAACATCGTCACCAGCGGCTCATCCCCCACCAGCCGACTCCGGTGCCCATGCACCAACGCATCAAACGTCGCCCCTGCTGGCAGCACATCCGCCGAATAAAAATGGTCGCCCGGCTTAAACACCCGGGCCGTGCCATCCTGCAAACCAATCTCCATCTGCCCGCCCAGAATTACCACCCACTGCGGGTCGGTGGTGCAGTGAAAGGTACTGGCAAAGCCTACTGGGCTGTGCCGTAACTGGAAGCCACCGCTGGCTTGCAGGGCGCTGAGTTGGGAGGTGGGCTTGCCCTCAGTCAGTGGAACCAGCTCGTCGCGGAACTTGGCGATGCCGTCGGTATCGGTAAAAAGGACTACTTTGGTGAAATCGGTCATGGCAAGTTTCGGTAATTGTGTGGTGGGGATGATAAGTGGCTGCAACGATAATCCCACCCCATGAATCCCTTGCTCTCCACCCTGCAGCCCTACCCGTTTGAGCGGCTGAAGCAGCTTTTTGCAGCCGTTACCCCCAACCTCGCCTACCGCGCCATCAGCCTGGGCATTGGCGAACCCAAGCACGCCACGCCCGCATTTATCGAGCAGGCGATGCTGGCGGGCATTAAAGGTTTGTCCGGCTACCCGGCGACGGGCGGCGAACCGGCTTTGCGCACGGCGATGGCGCTGTGGGTTCAGCGCCGCTACGGGTTGGAGCTGAACCCGGCCACCCAGATCCTGCCCGTCAACGGTTCGCGTGAAGCCTTGTTTGCGTTTGCCCAGACCGTCATCGACCCGGCCCAGCCGGGGGCCACCGTGGTGTCTCCGAATCCGTTCTACCAAATCTACGAAGGCGCGGCGCTGCTGGCCGGGGCCACGCCCTACTACGCGCCGAGCGACCCGGCGCGCAACTTCGCGGTGGACTGGGACAGCGTGCCTCTTGACGTGTGGGCGCGTACGCAGCTGCTATTTGTTTGCTCGCCCGGCAACCCGACTGGCGCAGTAATGCCTTTGAGCGAATGGCAAAAACTGTTCGAGCTGAGCGACCGCTACGGCTTTGTGATTGCCTCTGACGAGTGCTACAGCGAGATTTACTTCCGCGATGAACCTCCGCTGGGCGGGCTGGAAGCGGCTGCAAAACTAGGCCGCCATGACTTCAAGAATCTGATTGCCTTCACCAGCCTGTCCAAGCGCAGCAATGTGCCCGGACTGCGCAGCGGCTTTGTGGCGGGCGACGCAGCACTCATCAAGCCGTTTTTGCTCTACCGCACCTACCACGGTAGCGCGATGGGGCCGGTGGTGCAGTCGGCCAGCATGGCGGCGTGGAACGACGAAGCCCATGTGGTGGAGAACCGCGCCCTGTACCGCAGCAAATTTGCCCAGGTCACGCCGATGCTGGCCGAGGTGATGGATGTGGCCCTGCCCGATGCCGGTTTTTACCTGTGGGCGCAAGTGCCCGGCCCGGCCACTGTGGACGGCTTGGACAGCGATGTCGCCTTCGCCCGCGACCTGCTGGCTACTTACAATGTGACCGTGCTGCCCGGCAGCTACCTGGCCCGCGAAGCGCATGGCCTGAACCCGGGCCGCCAGCGCATCCGCATGGCCCTGGTGGCAGAGACCGCAGAGTGTGTCGAAGCCGCCGAACGCATCCGCCAATTCATTAAATCCCGTAACTGAAGAAACGCCCAAATTACCATGACACAACAACTCCAAACCACCATCGAAGCCGCCTGGGAAGACCGCGCCAACCTGTCCCCCACCGCCGCCAGCGCCGAAGTGCGCGATGCCGTGGAACACGTGCTGAATGAGCTCGACAACGGCCGCCTGCGCGTAGCCACCCGCGAAGCCGTGGGCCAGTGGACGGTGCACCAGTGGATCAAGAAGGCTGTGCTGTTGTCGTTCCGCCTGAAGGACAACGAAATCATCCAGGCCGGCTCACTCGGTTTCTACGACAAAGTGCCGACCAAGTTTGCCCACCTGAGCGCCGAAGAAATGAAGGCCACCGGCGTGCGCGTGGTGCCGCCCGCCGTGGCCCGCCGTGGCAGCTTCATCGCCAAGGGTGCGGTGCTGATGCCGTCGTACGTGAACATCGGCGCCTATGTAGGTGAAGGCACGATGGTCGATACCTGGGCCACCGTGGGTTCGTGCGCACAGATCGGCAAGAACGTGCATTTGAGCGGCGGCGTGGGCATTGGCGGCGTGCTGGAACCCCTGCAAGCGGGCCCCACCATCATCGAAGACAACTGCTTTGTGGGCGCGCGCTCCGAAGTGGTAGAAGGCGTGATCGTCGAAGAAAATTCGGTCATCTCGATGGGCGTGTACATAGGCCAGAGCACCCCGATTTACGACCGTGCCACCGATACCGTGACCTATGGCCGCATTCCCTCGGGTTCGGTGGTCATCAGCGGCACGTTGCCGAAAGATGGCGGCAAGTACAGCCTGTACGCAGCCATCATCGTGAAGCGGGTGGATGCGCAAACGCGCTCCAAGACCAGCCTGAACGACCTCTTGCGCGATTAAGACGCGATTGATACGCGACTAATCTAGCCCCACACATTCGGAGGTAAGCCATGAGCACTATGGAACGCATCCTGCGGTTAATGCAGGAGAAAAAAGCCTCCGATGTTTATCTGTCGGCCAACGCGCCAGCGCTGATCCGCATCAACGGCCTGTGCGTGCCGGTAAACAGCCAATTGTTGCAGTTTGATGCCCCGCGCACGCTGTTGGGCGAAATTGTGCCGCCCGAACGCATGGCCGAACTGGATGCCCACGGTGAGCTGAACATGGCGGTGTCCGTGCCCGGGGTGGGGCGTTTTCGGATCAGCGCCATGCGCCAGCGCGGCAGTATGTCGGTGGTGGTGCGCTACATCAACGTCGAAGTACCGCTGCTCAGCAGCCTCAAGGTGCCCGCCATTCTGGGCGACCTGGTGATGCAAAAACGCGGCCTGCTGCTGATGGTGGGCTCCACTGGCGCGGGTAAAACCACCACCCAGGCGGCGATGATCGACCACCGCAACCAGCGCGCGGGTGGCCACATCCTGACCATCGAAGACCCGATCGAGTACCTGTTTAAGAACAAGCGCTCTATCGTCAACCAGCGCGAAATCGGCTCGGACACGGCATCGCTCGAAGTGGCCCTGAAAAATGCGCTGCGGCAGGCCCCCGATGTCATCCTGATCGGTGAAATCCGCGACCGCGAAACCATGTCGGCGGCCATCGCCTACGCGCAGACCGGCCATTTGTGCATGGCTACGCTGCACGCCAACAACTCCTACCAAGCGCTGAACCGCATCGTCAACTTCTATCCCGTTGAAGTGCGTGCCACCATGCTGGCCGACCTGTCGATGGCCTTGAACGCCATCGTCTCGCAACGTCTGCTGCGTACCCCATCTGGCGAGCGTGTGCCCGCTGTAGAGGTCATGCTCAATACCCTGCTGATTTCCGACATGATCGAAAAAGGGGACATTGGCGGCGTGAAGGAGGCCATGGAAAAGTCCACCGCCGAGGGCGCGCAAACCTTCGAAGGCGACATCGCACGCTTGATTACCGAAGGCACCATCGACCGCAAGGAAGGCCTGGCCAACGCCGATTCGGCCACCAACCTGATGTGGCGGCTGCAAAACGACTTTGTCCGCGCCAGCCAGAAAACCGAAGTCGATGTGCGACAAGCCGAGGCCGACGACGAGCCAACGTTTACCGACTTCACGCTGGATGTACGCTCCTAACTACCAACCTCTATGTCCCAGACCCTGTATTTGGCTGAACAACTGATTGCCCAGCCCTCCGTCACGCCCGATGATGCGCAATGCCAGCAACTGATTACTGAGAGGCTGGCACCGCTGGGCTTTGCGTTTGAAACCATCGTCAGCGGACCCGAGAACTTCCGGGTCACCAATCTGTGGGCCATCCGACACAGCACTTACAAGGGTTTTAGGCCTCTAGCGCAGGTAGCACCTGCACAGGCAGCTATTAAAACAATAGTATTCGCAGGCCATACCGATGTGGTGCCCACCGGCCCGCTGGCGCAGTGGAGCAGCGACCCGTTCACCCCCACGCACCGCGACGGCCGCCTGTATGGCCGGGGCGCGAGCGACATGAAAACCTCCATCGCCGCCTTCGTCGTGGCGGTAGAAGAGTTTGTGGCGGCCCAGCCCGACGCCCCGCTGTCCATCGCCCTGCTGCTGACCAGCGACGAAGAAGGCCCCTCGGTCGATGGCACGGTGGTGGTCTGCCGGCTGCTGCAAGAGCGCGGCGTGCAGATCGACTACTGCATCGTCGGCGAACCCACAGCGGTGGAGCGTACTGGCGACATGGTGAAAAACGGCCGGCGCGGCAGCATGAGCGGCAAGCTCACCGTGCGCGGCGTGCAGGGCCACATCGCCTACCCGCAACTGGCCCAAAATCCCATCCACCTGGCCATGCCCGCCCTGGCCGAGCTGGTGGCCACGCAATGGGACGGCGGCAACGCCTTCTTCCAGCCCACCAGCTGGCAAATGAGCAACATCCACGCGGGCACCGGGGCCAATAACGTCATTCCTGGCACGGTGGTGGTGGATTTCAACTTCCGCTTCTGCACCGAATCTACGCCCGACGGCCTGCAACGC
Source organism: Rhodoferax sp. LB1P47 (assembly GCF_056521445.1). Classification (NCBI taxonomy): domain Bacteria; kingdom Pseudomonadati; phylum Pseudomonadota; class Betaproteobacteria; order Burkholderiales; family Comamonadaceae; genus Rhodoferax; species Rhodoferax sp. LB1P47. The sequence continues at coordinate 150,516 of NZ_JBWMAU010000004.1, forward strand.
CGCGTGCACGAGGTGCTGGACCGCCACGGCCTGGGCTACGACATCGCCTGGACCATCGGCGGCCTGCCGTTTCTGACCACGCCCGGCACGCTGGTGGATGCGGTGCGCAGCGCCATCCTGGCCGAGACCGGCATCGCTACCGAGCTGTCCACTACTGGCGGCACTAGCGACGCACGCTTTATGGCCCAGATCTGCCCGCAGGTGATCGAATGCGGGCCGCCCAACGCCAGCATCCACAAAATCGACGAACACATTGCCGTGGCCGACATCGAGCCGCTGAAAAACATCTACCGCCGCACCCTGGAAATTTTGTCCTGCCAGCTATGAACGTACTCACCCTCATCGAACAATCCGCCGCCCAGCTGGAGGCCGCAGGCGTGTCCTTCGGCCACGGCACCACCAACGCATTTGACGAGGCCGCCTGGCTGGTGATGTGGAAACTGGGTCTGCCGCTGGACGACCTGGATTCAGTAGAAAATCAGCCTGTAGCGCAGGATAGACAAGCGCAGGTAGCTACACTTTTGGAAGCACGCATCCTGAGCCGCAAGCCTGCCGCCTACCTCACGCAAGAGGCCTGGTTGCAAGGTGTGGCGTTTTACGTGGACGAGCGCGCCATCGTGCCGCGCAGCTTCATCGCAGAGCTGCTGGTGGACGGCGGCATCGACTACTGGTTGCTAGAGACTACCCACCGCGTGCTCGATCTGTGCACCGGCAACGGTAGCCTGGCTGTGCTGGCGGCGATGGTCTACCCCGATGTGCAGGTGACAGCCGCCGACATCAGCCCCGATGCCCTGGCCGTAGCCCGCATCAACGTGGACAAACACAGCCTGCAAGAGCGCATTACCCTGGTGGAATCAGACGGGTTGGCCCAGCTGGACGGCCCGTTTGACCTAGTGCTGTGCAACCCGCCCTACGTCAACAGCCAGAGCATGGCCGCCCTGCCTGCCGAATACCAGGCCGAACCCGCACTGGCGCTGGAGGGCGGGAAAGACGGTATGGACTTTGTCCGAAAACTGCTGCAAGAGGTTTCTGCGAAAATGGCCCCTCTCGCGGTGCTGGTTCTGGAAATCGGCAACGAGCGCGAACACTTCGAAGCCGCCTTCCCAGCGCTCGAAGTCGTGTGGCTAGACACCAGCGCAGGCGAAGACCAGGTGTTACTCGTAACACGCGAAGCGCTAAACCTCCTTTAATTTTTTCGATCACCGCATCGTGGTGATCCCGTTCACCATGATCACCCTTAAAAACGTAGTTCTGCGCCGCAGCGCCAAGGTGCTGTTAGACAGCGCCAATGTCACCATCAACCCCGGCGAAAAAGTCGGCCTGGTGGGCCGCAATGGCGCGGGCAAATCCACCCTATTTGCACTGCTCAACGGCACGCTGCACGAAGATGGTGGCGATTTCTACGTGCCATCGCAGTGGCGCCTGGCCCAGGTCGCCCAGGACATGCCGGAAACCGAGCAAAGCGCCACCGAATTCGTGATCGAGGGCGACACCAACCTGCTGGCAGCCCAGCAGGAAGTCACCGCATCCGAGCTGACCGACGACGGCGAGCGCATGGCCAACGCCTACATGGCGCTGTATGACGCGGGTTCTGGCGACGCGCAGGCGCGGGCGCAGGCGCTGATCTTGGGCCTGGGTTTCAAAACCACCGAACTGGACAACCCGGTCAACAGCTTCTCTGGCGGCTGGCGCATGCGCCTGCAACTGGCGCGTGCGCTGATGTGCCCGTCCGACCTGATGCTGCTCGACGAGCCGACCAACCACTTGGACTTGGACGCTTTGGTGTGGCTGGAAGCCTGGCTCAAGCGCTACACCGGCACCATGCTGGTGATCAGCCATGACCGCGAATTCCTGGATGCCATCACCGACGTGACGGTGCACATTGAAACCGCCAAGCTGAACCGCTACGGCGGCAACTACACCAAGTTTGAAGACATGCGCGCCGAGAAGATGGAACAGCAGTCGGCATCGTTTAGCAAGCAGCAGGACAAGATCGCCCATTTGCAGAAGTTCATCTCCCGCTTCAAGGCGCAGGCCAGCAAGGCCAAGCAGGCTCAAAGCCGGGTTAAAGCGCTGGACCGCATGGAAAAGATTGCGCCGCTGCTGGCCGAGGCCGACTTCACTTTCGAATTCAAAGAACCCGCCAACCTGCCCAACCCCATGCTGTCGATGTCGGATGCCACCTTTGGCTACCCGGCCCCCGCCGATGCGCCCGAGGGCACCGGCCCCACGGTCATCGTGCAAAAGGTCAATAAATCGGTGCTGGCAGGCCAGCGCATCGGCATTCTGGGTGCCAACGGCCAGGGTAAATCAACCCTGGTGAAGACGGTCGCCCGTGCCCTCACGCCTATCCACGGCGAAATCCTGGAAGGTAAGGGCCTCAATATTGGCTACTTTGCCCAGCAAGAACTCGACGTGCTGCGCCCCGCCGACACCCCGCTGGAGCACATGATCCGGCTGGTCAGGGAAACCACAGCAGCGGGGAAACTGGCTGGCCAAGGCACGCGCGAGCAAGATCTGCGCAGCTTTTTGGGCACCTTCAATTTCAGCGGCGACATGGTCAAACAGGCCGTGGGCAGCATGAGCGGCGGCGAAAAAGCCCGCCTGGTGCTGTGCATGATCGTCTGGCAACGCCCCAACCTGCTGCTGCTGGATGAGCCCACCAACCACCTGGACTTGGCCACCCGCGAAGCCCTGGCGATGGCGCTCAACGAATTTGAAGGCACCGTGATGCTGGTCAGCCATGACCGCGCCCTGCTGCGTGCCGTGTGCGACGAGTTTTGGATGGTGTCGCGCGGCGGTGTCGAGCCCTTCGACGGCGACCTCGACGACTACCAGCGCTACCTGCTGGACGAAGCCAAGCGCATGCGCGAAGAGCTGAAAGATGCAGGTAAAGCTGCCGCATCAGCGCCAGCACCCGTGGCGGCCCCCACCCTCGTCTTTAACACCAAGGCATTGCAGCGCGACCTGGACAAAATCGATGTAGAGATGGCCGCCTTGCAATTGGAAAAAGACGGTCTGGACGAAAAATTGGCTGCGGCCAAAAATCCGTTTGAGATTGGCCAGGCGGGCAAACGGCTCAAAAAAGTCATCGCCGACATGGCTGCGCTAGAAGTGCGCTGGATAGCGCTGTCAGAGCAGTTGGAATCTACCAGCGCCATGGCCAGTTAATTTCGCCCGGGTACAGTAAGCCTTCAGACAACTTTTGTATTCGGAGGTTTTTATGTTTTCTTGGATTGGCACCGTCATCGTCGGTTTGATCGTTGGCTTGATTGCCCGGGCGGTGAAGCCCGGTGACGACAAACTCGGCCTCATCATGACGGCCATTTTGGGCATTGCTGGCTCTTTGGGTGCCAGCTTTGTGGGCGAAAAAATGGGCTGGTATGCGCCCGGCGCACCGGCTGGCTGGATTGCCTCGGTGGTGGGTTCCGTGGTCTTGCTGGTGGTCTACGGCATGCTCGCCAAGAAGCCATAAAACACAGTCTTCAACACGCAAAAAAGGGGCTTACACCACATGGGTGTAAGCCCCTTTTTTGTATGGGTCAAAGTGCTGCGTGTGCGAACCGCTCACTCAGTCACGCAGTTCCAAAGCCCGGTTCAGTCGCAGTGCGGCCAAGGTGCAAATAGCACCGGAGAGTAGGTAGATGCTGACATAAGCCAAGCCAAAATAGGCCGACAGCCCAAGCGCCACCAGCGGCGCAAACGCAGCGCCAATCAACCACGCCAGATCCGATGTCAAAGCGGCACCGGTGTAACGGTACTGGGAGTCGAAGTTTGCGCTCACGGCACCCGCAGCTTGGCCGTAAGACAAGCCCAGTAAAGCAAAACCCACCAGAATGAAAATATTCTGGTGGAAGGGCCCGCCATCCAGCAGCATGGGCGCAAAGAGGCTAAAAATACCGATTAACACCGCCAACGTACCAAGCGTGTTACGCCGACCCACGTGGTCTGCAATCACACCCGAAGCAATGATGCCCAGCATGGCAATTGCCGCACCAATAATTTGAACGAGCAACACGTCATTCACCGGTTGCGTGGCGTACAAGGTGATCCAGGACAACGGAAACACCGTCACCAAATGGAACAAGGCGTAACTGGCCAGCGCAGCAAAAGCACCAATGAACAGGTTGCCGCCCTGTGCCTTGACCAGCTTGCCTACCGGGCTGGGCTCCAGCTTGTGCTCATTCAGCAGGTTTTCATATTCGTCGGTCACAACCAAGCGCAGTCGCGCAAAAAGCGCTACCACGTTGATCGCAAAAGCCACATAAAACGGATAGCGCCAGCCCCAATCCATGAAGTCCACCGGCCACAGATTGGAATGCAGAAACAAGAACAATCCGCTAGCCACAATAAACCCGAGTGGGGCCCCGAGCTGGGGAATCATGGCGTACCAGCCACGGCGATTCTTGGGGGCATTCAGCGCCAGAAGCGATGGCAAGCCATCCCATGATCCACCGAGCGCAATGCCTTGCATAAAACGCAAGACTGACAACAACACGATAGACGTAACACCCAAGCTGGCATAGCCAGGCAAGAAGGCAATACAGACAGTTGAAATGCCCAATAAAAACAAGGAGCCCGTTAGCTTGGCCCCTCGCCCCCAGCGGCTCTGGATGGCCATGAAAGCAACCGTGCCGATGGGCCGCGCAATAAAGGCTAACGAGAAAATCACAAAGGACCACAACGTACCGTCCAGGCGGCTGGCAAACGGGAAAAATATCTCGGGAAACACCAGCACCGAGGCAATCCCATAGACGAAATAGTCGAAGTACTCGGACGCACGGCCAATGATCACACCGATGGCGATTTCGCCAGGCGCAATTTTGGAGTGGTCGGCGACAGAAGACCTCGCATCCCGCTCAAAAGTGGGCGGTGCAACAGCGGTGTGTTCATGATTAATGCTGGACATCGTGCGTACTCGTGATTCGGAGGTTGTAATATACATAGAGATGCTGCTGAGCCATACATCTAAGAGAATGATGCCATAGGACAAAACGTCCTAGGTGCGCCGTCCATGATTTAACGTAAATTTCATACACTATGCGATCACGTAACCTCACAATGTTCGGCATGCTCTCCTTCAAAAAATTCCGTGGATTGCTCCTGTTTCCTGCCATCGCTGTGCTGACTGGCTGTAATGCAGTTCTGCTAAATCCATCCGGCGATGTGGCCATGCAACAGCGCGATCTGATCATCGTATCCACTATCCTCATGCTGCTGATCATCGTCCCGGTGATTGCGTTGACTCTGTGGTTTGCATGGCACTACCGCAAATCCAACACGACCGCCACTTACGACCCAGAGTGGCACCATTCCACGCAGCTTGAGCTGGTCATTTGGGCCGCTCCGTTGTTGATCATCATTGCATTGGGTGCCATCACCTGGATCAGCACGCACACCCTCGACCCTTACCGCCCCCTACAGCGCATAGATGCCAACCGAGATGTCATCCCTGGCACCAAGCCGATGGTCGTTGAGGTGGTTGCTCTGGACTGGAAATGGCTGTTCATTTACCCAGAACTTGGCGTCGCAACCGTCAATGAATTGGTGGCGCCTGTTGATCGGCCTATCTTGTTCAAAATCACCGCATCAACGGTCATGAATTCATTTTTCATTCCTGCGTTGGCAGGGCAAATTTACGCAATGCCTGGCATGGAAACCAAGTTGAACGCTGTGATAAACAAAGCGGGCGAATATGACGGCATATCGGCCAATTACAGTGGTGCGGGGTTCTCTGGCATGCGCTTTAAATTCCACGGTATGGGTACTGAAAAATTTAACGAATGGGCCAAGGCAACCAAATCCGGTGGCGGTGAACTGAACCGTGATAGCTATACCCAGTTAGCGCAACCCAGTGAACGCAACCCTGTACAGCGCTATGCAACCGTTGCGCCCGATCTGTATGACGCAATTTTGAACCGCTGCGTCGAGAGCAACCGCATGTGCATGAAAGACATGATGGCGATCGATTCTGGTGGCGGGCAAGGAAAAATTGGGACCTACAACATCGCCTCTCTGGATGCCGCAACGCGCAAACGTCTCGGCATAGACAGCGCACCCGCACGCACCTATGTGGGTGCAATGTGTACCGTGGGCAATCCTACTGGCGCTGTCCTTGAACCCAGTGTTCAGCCCATTTAAATTTTTGGTCAAACAAGCCTTTTACTCCGCGCCGCTTACTACGGCATTTCGGCCTTAGCCGTACTATTTTTGGCATCCGGAATAACGATGTTCGACAACCTCGATCTTACGAAACTCATTTTTGGCCGTCTCACCTGGGACGCGATTCCATTCCATGAACCCATTTTGTTGGCTACTTTTGCAGCCGTCGTACTGGGTGGTATTGCCGTACTTGGCGCACTAACCTACTTCAAACTGTGGGGCTATCTGTGGAGTGAATGGTTCACCAGCATTGACCATAAAAAAATCGGCATCATGTACATGATTCTTGGGATCGTGATGCTGCTGCGCGGCTTTGCCGATGCCATCATGATGCGCCTACAGCAGGCTCTATCGTTTGGGGACTCCAACGGGTTTTTGCCCCCCCACCACTACGACCAAGTGTTCACGGCCCATGGCGTGATCATGATTTTCTTCGTAGCGATGCCATTTATCACCGGATTCATGAACTATCTGGTACCGCTGCAAATCGGTGCCCGCGATGTCGCATTTCCATTCCTCAATAACTTTAGTTTTTGGATGACCACGGGTGGCGCGGTTTTGACTATGGCATCCCTGTTTGTGGGCGAATACGCCCGCACAGGCTGGTTGGCCTACCCTCCGCTCTCGGGCATCTTGTACAGCCCCGACCCGGGTGTGGACTACTACATCTGGTCGCTGCAAATCGCCGGTGTGGGTACCTTGTTATCCGGCATTAACCTGCTGGCCACCATCATCAAAATGCGTGCTCCTGGCATGGGTTTGATGAAGATGCCCATCTTCGTATGGACATCACTGTGTGCCAATGTGCTGATCGTCATGGCCTTCCCCGTATTGACGGCAGTCTTGGGACTTTTGTCGATGGACCGCTATGTAGGAACCAACTTCTTCACCAATGATTTCGGCGGCAACGCCATGATGTATGTGAACCTGATCTGGATCTGGGGACACCCCGAGGTCTACATCTTGATCTTGCCCTTGTTTGGTGTGTATTCCGAGGTGGTTGCCACCTTCTGTAGCAAGCGCCTGTTTGGCTATGCATCAATGGTCTACGCCACCATCGTGATCACCATCCTCTCTTACCTGGTTTGGTTGCACCACTTCTTTACGATGGGTTCAGGGGCCAGCGTTAACTCGTTTTTCGGCATCACCACCATGATTATTTCGATCCCGACAGGAGCGAAAATTTTCAACTGGCTGTTCACAATGTACCGGGGCCGCATTCGGTTTGACGTGCCCATGCTCTGGACGATGGGCTTCATGGTCACCTTCACGATTGGCGGAATGACGGGTGTGCTGCTTGCCGTACCGCCCGCTGACTTTGTATTGCACAACAGCCTGTTTTTGATTGCGCACTTCCACAATGTGATTATTGGTGGTGTGGTATTCGGTGTCTTTGCGGGTATTAACTTCTGGTTTCCCAAAGCCTTTGGCTACAAACTGGATCCGTTCTGGGGCAAATGCTCATTCTGGTTCTGGTGCATCGGCTTTTACTTCGCCTTTATGCCGCTCTACGTTCTGGGCCTGATGGGCGTAACCCGTCGGGTAAGCCACTTCGAAGACCAATCTCTGCAAATCTGGTTCCAGATTGCCGCCTTTGGTGCGCTATTGATTGCGCTTGGTATTGGCAGCTTCTTGGTGCAACTTGTGGTGAGCTACAAGCGCCGAGAATCCTTGCGTGATACCACCGGGGATCCATGGGGAGGCCGCACACTGGAATGGTCTACGTCATCGCCTCCACCGGCGTACAACTTTGCATTTACGCCCCGCGTCCATGACCTTGATGCGTGGTGGGATATGAAAAAACGCGGCTATGTGCGCCCGACTACAGGCTTCATCCCGATCCACATGCCCAAAAATACGGCGGCAGGTATTGTGATTGCCGGTATCAGTACCGCTCTTGGATTCGCGTTGATCTGGCACATGTGGTTGCTGGCAGGCATCTCTTTTGTCGCCTTGCTGGTTGCCTGTATTGCCCATACCTTTAACTACAAACGCGATTTCCACATTCCCGTCAACGAAGTCGTTGGGATTGAGAATGCCCGCACCCAACTGCTCGCCAGCCATGTCTGAAATGACCGCCAACACATCCCACGGTACAGCTAACGTACCTAGCAATCTGCAGTTCTTTGAGCCCACTGAGCAGCACACTGAAAACGGCACTCTGCTCGGTTTTTGGCTGTATTTAATGAGCGATTGCCTCATTTTTGCATGCTTGTTTGCGGTGTATGCGGTGGTGGGCCGCAACTACGCAGCCGGGCCGTCAGGTGCGGATTTATTCGATCTGCCCTTAGTGGCATTGAACACCTCGATGCTGCTGCTGTCCTCCATTACCTATGGCTTCGCGATGCTGGAAATGCAAAGAAATCGCCTGAAACCCACTATGGCGTGGTTGATGGTGACCGGCCTTTTGGGCGCTGTATTTATTGGTTTGGAACTGTACGAATTCGCGCATCTGATCCATGAAGGCGCGGGCCCTCAGCGCAGCGCATTCTTGTCCGCCTTCTTTACCCTGGTGGGCACGCACGGCTTGCACGTCATGTTTGGCATCATCTGGCTCATTACCCTGCTGTTCCAGCTCGGTAAGCATGGACTCATTCCTGAGAATCGCCGTCGCCTGATGTGCCTGTCCATGTTTTGGCACTTCTTGGACGTGGTCTGGATTGGTGTTTTCACCTTTGTATATTTGATGGGAGTTCTGTGATGAGCGCAAATACCGACAACCACCACCATACCGGCCACGATGACCACGGCCATGGCGATTCAGGCGGCCACAGCACCCTCAAAGGTTATGTCACCGGCTTCGTGCTGGCGGTGGTATTGACCGTCATTCCCTTCTGGCTGGTTATGGCAAAGGTGTTTGACAAACCCAACGTGACGGCTATCGTGATTTTGGCCATCGCCGGTGTACAGATCGTTGTGCACATGGTGTATTTTTTGCACATGACCAGCAAGCTGGAAGGTGGCTGGTCGCTACTGGCGCTGCTCTTCACGGTCATGCTGCTGGTGATTATGTTGGCGGGTTCTATCTGGGTGATGTACCACCTGAATGCCAACATGATGCCGGTGTCGGCCCATGACATGAAGAACATGCCTTGACATCCTCGGTACGCAAAACCACTAAAACACAGACAGGCCCACAGCATGTGGGCCTTTTACTTGTGGTTGCCGCATTGGCGTTCACCCTATTTGCGGCATTAGGCATCTGGCAAATAGAGCGCCGCACATGGAAGCTGGATCTGATGGCCCGTGTGGACCAGCGGGCGCATGCCGACGCCGTGGCGGCACCCGGCGTTCCACAATGGCCGCAGCTCAATGCCGCCAAAGATGAATACCGGCGCATCCGCATCACAGGGGCATTTACCGCCACGCCAGACACCTTGGTGCAGGCCGTTACAGAACGGGGCAGTGGCTTCTGGGTCCTGTCGCCGCTGCGTTTAGCCGATGGCAGCATCGTGATGGTGAATCGCGGCTTTGTACCGCCTGAAGCGGTCAACCAGATCGCAGCCGCCCCTACTGCGGCCAACCGCACATCCACCGTCACCGTCACCGTCACCGTCACCGGACTGTTGCGCATGACGCAGCCAGATGGTGCTTTTTTACGCAAGAACGACCCCACGAACCGCCGCTGGTATTCCCGCGATGTGCAAGCCATCGCAGCAGCCCACGGTTTGGGCCGGGTCGCCCCCTATTTCGTCGATGCAGATGCGTCGTCAATACTTGCCGCCGAACCCGCTACCGGCAATGCACAGATTACCCCCGTAGGCGGCTTAACCGTGATTGCGTTTCATAACAACCACTGGGTGTATGCATTCACCTGGTTCACACTGGCTGCGATGGTGGCAGCGGCAACCGGGTATTTTTCAGGTGTAACGCGATGGGGACGGCGTAACCCAGCAAACAAGGACGCTGTTGATGGCAGCGACAACTAACGTGCCGAATCCCCCTGCGGCCAGCAGCAGCACGGTGCGCCCGGAGATAGAAACCGACAGCAAGAACATGCTGCAGTTGGTCCAGTTGCGGTGGATTGCCGTGTGCGGGCAAATTGCCACGATTTTGATCGTGCACTTTGGCTTCGGCATCCACCTACCCCTGGAGCCGATGCTGGTACTCGTGGGCTGCCTAGCCCTGTTCAATGCGGCCAGTTTTTTGCGCGCAAAAATCTACCATGCGGTCAGCAACAACGAGCTGTTCCTTGCACTGCTGGTCGATGTAGGCATGCTGACGGCCCAGCTCTACCTCAGCGGTGGCGCCACCAACCCGTTCACGTTTCTCTACCTATTGCAGGTCACGCTCAGTGCGGTGCTTCTCAAAGCGTGGTCCACCTGGAGCATGGTGGCGATAACGGCCACCTGCCTGGCGGGCCTTGTGCTCTTTGGTGAACCACTGGATTTACCGCTCGACCATAGCCGTGGCCTGCACAGCCCCTATATCCAGGGCATGCTGATCTGCTTCGTACTCAATGCGGCGTTGCTGGTTATTTTTATCACCCGTATCAGCCGTAACCTGCGCGAGCGTGATGGGCATCTGGCCGACTTGCGCCAACGTGCCGCAGAAGAGGAGCACATCGTCCGCATCGGTTTGTTGGCATCGGGTGCGGCACACGAACTGGGCACCCCATTGGCCACCTTGGCGGTCATTCTGGGCGACTGGAAGCACATGCGGCCTTTCACCAAATACCCAGAGCTCTTGCAAGAAATCGATGAAATGCAAGCCCAGGTGCTGCGCTGCAAAGCCATCGTCAGCAACACACTGCTGTCGGCGGGCGAAACCCGGGGCGAATTCTCCATAAAAACCACGGTGAGCCGGTTCCTGGATGATCTGGCCGAAGAATGGCGTGCCACCCGCCCGGTCTATGCATTTGACTATGCCAATGATTTTGGCCAAGATCTCCCTATGGTGTCCGATCTGGCGCTCAAACAAATGGTCTACAACGTACTGGACAACGCACTGGATGCATCCCCGAACTGGCTGCGCCTGGACGCGCACCGCGATACCGATGCCCTGCGCCTGACCATTACCGACGAAGGCCCCGGTTTCGCGCCCTCCATGCTGCGGCATTTTGGCAAGCCATTCCAGTCCAGCAAAGGGCGAACGGGCGGTGGGCTTGGGCTGTTTCTGGTTCTCAACGTGGCCCGGACATTAGGCGGCAATGTGACCGCCAGCAACCGCCCGCAAGGCGGGGCCATAGTCACCATCTCTCTGCCGCTGGCGGCCATCACGGTAGGCGAAGGTACAGCGTATGCCCATTCAAACCCCTGAGCGCCTGCTGCTCATCGTTGAAGACGATGCCGCCTTTGCCCGCACCCTGGGCCGTTCATTTGAGCGCCGGGGCTATACCGTCATGCTGGCCACCAACCTGGAGGCCGTGGCCATACTGCTACACCACCGCAACCCCGACTACGCCGTGGTAGACCTGAAGTTAAACGGCCATGCCACCGGACTGGCCTGCGTGCAAGCACTTAATCAGCACAACCCCAACATGGTGATCGTTGTGCTCACGGGTTTTGCCAGCATCGCCACCGCAGTAGAGTCCATCAAACTCGGTGCCTGCCACTACCTTGCCAAGCCCTCCAACACAGACGACATTGAGGCCGCTTTTGGACGCACGACCGGCAACGTAGAAGTGCAACTCACCAACCGCTCCACATCCATCAAAACCCTGGAGTGGGAGCGCATCCACGAAATGCTGGCAGAAACCGGTTTTAATATTTCAGAAACCGCACGGCGGCTAGGCATGCACCGCCGCACGCTGGCGCGCAAGCTGGACAAGCAACAGGTGAAGTAGCCGCATCCTTCAGGCCTTACTGAACCCCCACCGCGTCCACCATCCGGTAATACAGACCGTACTGGTCGTCGGGCAAAACTGTAAAAGTACCCTCCACCGTCACCGGCTCCAGGCTGTATTTCACCGGGGTTTTGGTCTTCACCTCGACCATGCTCTCAGGGCCGCCGGGCAGGCAGAACGAGCAGGTCAGCGGCACGGACGTGAGCAGAAAATGCTTCTGCTTTTCGCCCGCGTCCAGCGGCACCATGAAGCCCTGCACGCGCTGGGTTTTCTGGTGCAGCTCCAGTTGCGGCATGCCAAAGTTGGGCAGGATGCGGTTCTTGATGGCCTTGGTCTTGACCGCCGTGAGCACCGACCACGGCACCACATCGGCCCGGTCGGGCAGCGGCGCAAACGGGCTATTAGGGCTGTGGAAACCCGCCCCCGACCCGGCAGGCAGATCCATAGGCTGTGCGCAGGCCACACCTGTGGCTAGGGCACAGGCAACCAGAACAAATACAAATTTCATACTCTGCTCCAACAGCCTAGTGCTCGTGTTTCATGCCGCAGTATTTGCCAATGGCGATGCCTTTGCAGGCGGCCTGCAAAGCTTTGGTGCAGGCATCTTCGCCTTTTCCGGCCTCGCGGCACTGGGCTGCGGCTTCGTGGGCGCCGGCGATGGCGCGGTGGCGGGCGACATCTTCTTTGGTGTCTTGGGCACTCTCGGCGGCCAAGGCGCTGGCGGTAAACAGGGCCGAGAGAATCAGTGCGGCGAGGGTTTTGGTCATACAAACTCCAGTTAACGGTGGTTCAACAAAGTGGTCACGTCCAGCCGGTACACGGCCCAGGCGGGCAGCGCGGCGGCCAGGGTGGCGATGGCGGCGGCCAGCGGCAGCAGCAGCCATTCATGGGGCAGCCAAATCCAGCCGGTCAGGGGCAACGAGCGCTCGGTCTGTAGCCAGCTCCCCACCAGCTCCGCCAGCAGATGCCCGCCCAGCAGGCCCAGCGCGGTGGCCATCGTGGCCAGCAGTAGCGCCTCTACCAGCACCAGCCCGGCCACTTTGTAAGGCGGCGCGCCCAACATGCGCAGCATGGCCAGATCAGCGCGGCGCTCTCGCACGGCGCTCCACAGGGCGATGAAGACGCTCAAGGCCGCCGTCAGCAGCAGCACCGCGCCAAAGCCGCGCAGCACGTCACTGCCCACGCCCACCATGCGCAGCAGGCGGGTGATTTCCACAGCGGGCGCGGCGGCCTGCATCTCGGTACTGGTGTTGATGAAGCGCGGAAAGGTGACCGCTGCCAACGGGCTTTTGTAGGTAATCAGTGCCAGGGTAATTTCGCGCTCTTGCTCCAGGATTTTCTGGTCTTCGTCGTCCAGCGCGGTGGCTTTCTCGTGCACTTTCCAGACCGATTCGGTGGCGGTCAGCACCAGCCGGTCCAGCACGCAGGCGCAGGGGGCCAGCACGCCACTGACGGTGTAGGGGAAGTCGCCGTGGATGTGCCCCGTGCCGCCCAGCCCGTGCGAGCCGTAGAAGGTGTTGCCGACCGCCAAGCCAGTGTTTTTGGCCACCTGTGCGCCCACCACAGTCTGCATGGACTGGGTCCACAACGCGCCTTGCGCCAACTCTGCGCCGTAGTGCGCGGCATAGGCCGGGCTGGTGCCGACGATACGAAAGCCGCGAAACGTGTCGCCCAAACTGATGGGGATGAGCTGGGCCACGCGCGGGTCTTTTTCGATCTGCTGCACCGCCTCCAGCGGGATGTTGCCGGGCGGCACGTCGATGTGGAACACGCCCGCCAAAATCAACTGCATGGGGCTGCCCTTGGCCCCCACCACCGCGTCAATGCCTGCCAAATCGCGCTCAAAGGCACTGTCCATTTGGCTGCTGACCAGCCACACAAAGGTGATGCTGGCCAGGCCCAGCGCCAGCAGTAGCAGATTCAGCGCGGCGGCCAGCGGGCGCGACCACAGGTAGCGGAAGGCGATTGCTATAAATTTCATAGCTACTCACGCATATTTAATGTGCGCTGGATGCCGATTTGGCATGTAACTGCACCCGACAACGCCGCCGTGACCCGTGCGTCATGGGTGGCAATGACCAGCGTGGCATGGCAGTGCTGGGCGCTCATCCGCAGCAGGGCCAGTGCGGATTCGGCCGCCGCGTCGTCCAGGCTGGCGGTGGGCTCGTCGGCCAGGATTACTTTCGGCTGCAACAGCACGGCGCGGGCCAGGGCCACGCGCTGGGCCTGGCCCCCCGAGAGCTGGCGCGGCTTGCGGGCCGCCAGCTCGGCCACATCCAATGCCTCCAGCGTGCGGCGCACCGCCTGCGGGTCGTCGGGCACGCCAGCGGCCCACTGGGCCAGAGCCAAATTATCGGCCACAGTGAGCGCTTCGCTCAAATGCAATTTTTGGGGTAAGAAGCCGATAGCGCCCGCCCGCCATGCGTCAGCAGCTACCTTTTTGAGAGTGCCCAGATCTTGCTCCGCCACCGTGATGTGCCCACTGCCGGGGCGCAGCAGGCCCGCCGCCAGCGCCAGCCAGGTGGATTTACCCGCGCCCGACGGGCCGCGCAGCAGCAGCACGCCGCCCTGGGGAATGTCGATGTCGGGGAATTCCAGCCCCGCCCCACCGGGGTAGGCATAGCCAAGCTGCGCGGTGCGGATCAACGCGCCAACCTTTGCGCGGGTGCGCAGTCGCCGCAAATACCGCGCAGCGCCAGATCCACGCTGACGCTTTGCTGGCCCAGGGTTTTCAGCGCCTGGATGGCTCTGATGGCGGCTTCGGCCAGCTCGGCGTTGGTCTTGTCCATCTGGCCGGCCAGCGGCAGGTCGCGGTGGCAGGTGTTGCACTCGAAATGCGGGGCCTGTTCTGCCGCTTCTTCCACCACCGCCTGGTAGTGGCGCACGCGCTCGGCATCCACCTTGCAGCGCAGCAGGCCCACCTCGGACAGGCGGTCCAGCAGGCGGTATAGCGTGACGCGGTCAAGCGTGATGCCGGATTCACGGGCCAGCGCCTCTTGCAGCTGGGCATGGGTCCAGCGGGCATCGGCATGGGCGCGCAGCCATTCGACCACCAGCCGGGCGGCATTGGTGCGGCGCAGGCCGTGGGCGACCAGCAGGTCGTCGGCGGAGGTGGCGGAAATAGGTGAAGGGCTCATGGCTACTCGCATTCTAAAACGCAACTGTGTTGCGATATACTTTTGCAATCGAGTTGCATTATTACCCCAAATGAAAAACCCCCGCCACCCCTTTCTTGCCCTGTCTGCCCCCGCACGGCTGCGGCGCGTGCTGCCCGCCTTGTTGGTACTGTGGCTGGCCGTAGCCTGGGCATTGGGAGATGCGCCGTGGTAACGCTGGACGGCTTGTGCGTCACCTACCGCGACCGCCCCACCCTGCACGGGGTGAGCGGCAGTTTTGCGCCGGGCTCGCTCACGGCGGTGGTGGGGCCGAATGGCGCGGGCAAAAGCACGCTGCTGAAAAGCATTTTGTCGCTGCTGCCTGTGGCGCAGGGCGGGTTGACGGTCAACGCGCCACGGGAGCGTATTGCCTATTTGCCACAGCAGTCGGCCATCGACCGCAGCTTTCCCATCACCGTGCATGACTGCGTGCTGCTGGGCGCGTGGCAGGCGGCGGGCGCACTGGGGGGCTTGGACAGCGCGGTGCTGGATGCCGCCGATGCGGCCTTGCACACCGTGGGCCTGTGCGGCTTTGCGCAGCGGCCCATAGCCGCACTCTCCAGCGGGCAGTTCCAGCGGGTACTGTTTGCCCGGCTGCTGTTGCAAGACGCGGATTTGATCCTGCTGGACGAGCCCTTCAACGCCATCGACAGCAAAACCACCGCCGAGCTGCTGGCCCTGGTGGCCGACTGGCACGCCCGCCAGCGCACCGTGATTGCGGTGCTGCACGACCACGCCCAAGTGCATCAGCACTTTCCGCAAACCCTGCTGCTGGCGCGTGGCGTGGTGGCCTGGGGCGACACGGCACAGGTGCTGACCCCGCAGCATCTGGCAAAAGCCCGGTTGCTGGGCGAGAGCTGGGACGACCACCTCCATGCCGCTTGACACCATGCCACATCTCTACGACTTGGCGATTGCCCCGTTTGCCGACTTCCTGTTCATGCGCCGCGCACTCGTCTCGGCCCTGGCGCTGGCCCTGGGCGCGGCCCCGCTGGGGGTGCTGCTCACGTTGCGCCGCATGAGCCTGTTTGGCGAGGCGCTCAGCCACGCCATCTTGCCCGGGGTGGCGCTGGGTTTTATGTTTTTCGGCCTGTCGGCCATCGCCATGACCGTGGGCGGGCTGCTGGCGGGCATGCTGGTGGCGGCCACTGCCGGGCTGGTCAGCCGCGCCACGGTACTGCGCGAGGACGCAAGCCTGGCCGCGCTGTACCTGGTGTCGCTGGCGCTGGGGGTAATGCTGGTGTCGCGCCGGGGCACGCAGCTGGATGTGCTACACATTTTGTTTGGCAGCGCCCTGGGCGTGGATGCCAGCGGGCTGGCGCTGGTGGCCGGGGTGGCCACGCTCACCGTGGGCGCGTTGGCGCTGTTTTACCGGGCGTTTTTGCTGGAAAGCTTTGACCCCGCCTACCTGCAAAGCGCCAGCGGTCGCAAGGCAGGCATGGTGCAGCAGGGCTTCTTGCTGCTCGTTGTTTTGAACCTGGTGGCGGGCTTTCAAACCCTGGGCACGCTGATGGCGGTGGGCGTGATGATGCTGCCCGCCGTGTCGGCCCGCCTGTGGCACGACACCCTGCCCGCGCAGATGCTCAACGCCGTGGCGCAGGCCGGACTGGCCAGCTACTGCGGCCTGCTGATTTCTTACCACCATGACACCGCCAGCGGCCCCACCGTGATCGTTTGCGCCGGTGTGCTCTACGCCTTGTCGGTGCTGCTGGCCCCACGCGGCTGGCTGCGCCAACACTGATTTTTACCTAGGAGTTTTTATGTTTTTCAAACGTGTTTTGGCCGTTTTCACCGTGGCCGCATCCTTCGGGGCTGCCGCCCAGGTTCCCGTCGTCACCAGCTTCAGCATCCTGGCCGATCTGGTGCAGGTGGTGGGCGGCAACCGGGTGGTGGTGACCGCGCTGGTCGGGCCGAATGAGGATGCCCATGTGTTCGAGCCCAAACCGGCGGACGCCAAGGCCATCCTGCAAGCCAAACTAGTGGTGACCAACGGCCTGGGCTTTGAGCCGTGGATGGGCAAACTGGTGAAATCCGCCGGGTACAAGGGCGCCAGCGTCATCGCCTCCACCGGCGTGCAGGCGCGCAAGATGCAAGACGAGGGCCACACCATCACCGACCCGCATGCCTGGCAGAACCCGGTCAACGTGATTTTTTATGTGAGCAACATCCGCAAGGCGCTGGAGGCGCTAGACCCCGCCGGGGCCAGCCTCTTTGCGGCCAACACCTCCGCCTATGTGGCCGAGCTGCAAACGCTGGATGCCTGGTCGCAGAGCCAGATCGGGGCCATCCCGGCGGCCAGCCGCAAGGTGATCACCTCGCACGACGCGTTTGGCTACTTTGCCGCCCGCTACCAGCTGCAATTTTTGGCTCCACAAGGCATGTCCACCGAGGGCGAGGCCAGCGCCAAGGGCGTAGCCAGCCTGATCCGCCAGATCCAGCGCGAAAAAATCAAGGCGGTGTTCATCGAGAACATGGCGAATCCCAAGCTGCTGGCCCAGCTTTCCAAAGAAGCCGGTGTCACACCCGGTGCCACGCTGTACGCCGATGCGCTGTCTGCCCCGGACCAGCCCGGTGGCACGTATCTGAAGATGGCCCGGCACAACGTGGCGGCACTGGTGGCGGGTTTGCAGAAGAACTGAATGCACCCGGCCATGCAACTCCAACTGGATGCGGTGGGCTACCGCACCGCCCAGGGCCGCACGCTGCTGCACCCGGTCAGTCTCGCCGTGGATGCTGGCCAGCACCTCGCCATCGTGGGCCCCAACGGTGCGGGCAAATCGACCCTGCTGCGCATGCTGGCGGGCATCTTGCCGCCGAGCTGCGGGCAGATCCACTACGACGGCGTTCCGCTGGCGCAGTGGACTGCGCTGGAGCGGGCCCGGCATGTAGCCTTGCTTGGGCAGTCGGACCAGGCCGATGCGCGGCTACGGGTGCTGGACTACGTGCGCCTGGGCTGCCTGCCGCACCGCAGCCTGGCCCGGCCCGCGCAGTTAGAGGCCGTGGTGGCCGAGTCGCTGGAGCGCTGCAACCTGCAAACCTTGCGTGGCCGCAGCCTGGGCAGCCTGTCGGGTGGGGAACGCCAGCGCGCCCACCTGGCCCGCGCTTTGGCCCAACAGCCACGCCTGCTGTTGCTGGACGAGCCGACCAACCACCTGGACCCGCGTGCCACGCTGGATCTGCTGCAAGGCATTGCCAGCCTGGGCATCACCGTGGTGGCGGTGCTGCACGACCTGGCCCTGGTGCCGCAGTGGGCGCACCGCGTAGCCGTGCTGCAAAGCGGGGCCCTCGTGGCCTACGGCACACCGGCCCAGGCGCTGACCCCACGCACCGTGCACCAGGTGTTTGCCATGCATGCCTTCTACCTCCCCCACCCCACAACCGCCGCGCCGATGCTGGTGATGGACACCTGCCCGCCTGCGCCGCCAAAGACGGCGGGACGCAAAAGCTTTTTTACGACTTACGAAACCGTTTCCGCATGAAGAACCTACTCACCGCCCTAACCCTGTCCTTGCTCGGCGCAGCATGCGCAGCACAAAACTTTCCGGTCACCGTTGACAGCTGCGGCGAAGCCCTGACCTTTGCCGCACCGCCAAAGCGCGCCGTCATCCATGACCTGAACATGACCGAAATGGCCTTGGCCCTGCATCTGCAAGACAGCATGGTGGGCGTCACCGGCATCACCGGCTGGTACAAAACCGGACCAGAATTCAAAACCGCGCTGGGTCGCATCCCCGAGCTGGCCCCCAAATACCCCACACTGGAGAACCTGCTGGCCACCAACCCCGACTTCTTTTTTGCGGGTTGGTACTACGGCATGAAGCCGGGCGGTGAGGTGACCCCCACCACACTGGCACAGCACAAGATCAAGACCCTGGTGCTGTCCGAGAGCTGCATCCACCTGCATAAGCCGCGCCCCGCCGCGTCGATGGACCTGCTGTACGGCGACTTCACCAAGCTGGGCAGCATCTTCGGCAAGGCCGCAGAGGCGCAGGCGCTGGTGGTGCAGTGGAAAGCCCGGCTAGCCAAGCTGGGTACCGCCGCCCCCAAAGACACCCGGGTGTTCCTGTACGACTCGGGGGAAGACAAACCCTTTACCGCAGGTAAATATGCCATCCCCACGGCCATGATCGCTGCTGCCGGAGCCCGCAACATCATGGCCGACATGGAAACCAGCTGGGCCACCACCGACTGGGAAACCGTAGCCGCGCGCAACCCGCAGTTTTTGATTCTGCTGGACTACCAGGACGGCAACGGCACAGCCAAGCTGATGCGCTTTCTGCAAGCCCACCCAGCGATGAAAGAAACCGATGCCGTCAAACAAGGCCGCTTTGTGGCCCTGCGCTATGCCGAGCTGACACCCGGCCCGGCGAACATCGAAGCGATTGAAAAAATCGCCGCCGCGTTGCGCGCCCCACCCAAGTGATGTCGCAACGGTCTTTTTACGCTGTGCTGCTGGGTGGCCTGCTGCTGATTCTGGTGCTGGCCATGCTGTCGGTAGCCAAGGGCAGTACGCCCTTGCCATGGGCCAGTGTGCTGTCGGCCGTAGCCGGGCCGCTGGCCCCGGCACTGGATCTGCCCGCCGTGGAGCCCACGCTACGGCGCATCGTGGTGGATTTGCGACTGCCGCGCGTGCTGCTGGCAATGCTGGTGGGCGCGGGCCTGGCGATGGTGGGCGGCATGCTGCAAACCGCCACCCGCAACGACCTGGCCGACCCATTTTTGTTCGGCCTGTCGTCGGGGGCCAGTGCCGGGGCGGTAGCGGTCATCACCACCACCGGCGACATCCTGGGCATCTGGACTCTGCCGCTGGCCGCCCTGGCCGGGGGCTTGCTGGCGGCAGGCGTGGTGTTGGCGCTGGTGCACAAAAGCCAAGGCAGCGGGCCTGAAAAGCTGGTGCTGGCGGGGCTGGCGGCCTCGTTTCTGTTTGGCGCGCTCACCCATTACCTGGTGTTTGCGGGCGACCAACGGGCGGCCCACTCGGTGCTTTTTTGGACGCTGGGCGGCTTAGGTCTGGCGCGCTGGGACAACCTGGGCTTGGCCATCCTGGGCTTCGGTCTGCTGGCGGCTTTTGCGCTGACACGCCGCCACGCGCTCGATGGCCTGCTGGCGGGCGACGAAACCGCCGCCAGCCTGGGCCTGTCGCCCACCCGGCTGCGGGCCGAAATCTTCACCGTGTCGGCCCTGGCCACCGCCTGCTTTGTGGCGCTGACCGGGGTGATCGGTTTCGTCGGGCTCATGGTTCCGCACCTGGCCCGCGCCCTGAGCGGGGCCTTGCATGGCCGCTTGCTGGGCCTGTCGGCCGTGCTGGGCGCGGCCCTGCTGCTGGCCAGCGACATGGTCTGCCGCACGTTGCTGGCACCGCAAGAGCTGCCCATCGGCATCGTCACCGCCGCCGTGGGCGCGGTGTTTGTGGTCGTACTGGTGTTACGCAGCCCCAGCCACTGAACTATCAATTTCGTAGCTACTCGCGCTTATTACATAAGCACTAGCGGCATTTTTTACCCTTAAAAAATTACGTACCCATGCCCATCACCCGCCGCCAAACCCTGGCCTTTGCCGTGTCCACCCCGCTGCTGCCCGCCTGGGCCGCCGACAAAGACACTTTGAACATCGTCTCCCCCTGGGAGATCAGCAGCCTGGAGCCGTCACGCACCGGCTATGTGTTCAGCCGCTTGCAAATCACCGAAACCCTGGTCGATGTGGACCCCAGCGGTGCGCTGGTGCCCGGCCTGGCCACGGGCTGGCAGGTATCTAGCAACCAGAAAATGTGGCGCTTTAGCCTGCGCCGGGGTGCGCGCTTCCACGACGGCAGCCCGGTCACGGCGGCCCACGTGGCGCAGATGCTGGAGCGGGCGCACAAGGCTCCCGGCGTGCTGGGCAACACGCCGATCCAAAAAATCAGCGCAGACGGCGACAGCGTGGTGTTTGATCTGGCCCGCCCGTTCAGTGCCCTGACCGCTTTTTTTGCCCACACCAGTACGCAAATCCTCGCCCCTGCGGCCTATGGCGCAGACGGCGCGGTGGTGGCCGTCATCGGCTCCGGCCCCTACAAAATCAGCCGCATCGACGCGCCGCAAAAAATCAGCCTGGAGCGGTTTGGCGGCTGGCAAGGCCCACACCCGGCCATTGCCAAGGTCAACTATCTGGCCGTCAGCCGCGCCGAGACCCGCCAGCTGTTGGCCAGCAGCGGCCAGGCCGACCTGGTGTTCACCCACGACCCGGCCAACTTCGCCCGTTTGCAAGCCAACAAAACCCTGCAATTCCACAGCCTGCCGATTCCGCGCGTGCTCTACATCAAGGTGAACGCGGGCCACCCGTACTTGAAGGACGTGGCGGTGCGCCGGGCGTTGAGCCTGGCGATCGACCGCGCAGGTATTGCCGCCACCGTGCTGCGCGCCCCGCAGGCGGCAGCTACCCAGCTGTTTCCACCCGTGATGGGCGAATGGCATGTGCAGGGGCTACAGCCGCTGGTGCAAGACCAGGCCCAGGCCCGCAGCCTGCTGCAATCGGCAGGCTGGGCACCGGGGGCGGACGGCATGCTGCAACGCAACGGCAAACCCTTCCAGATCACCCTGCGCACGTTTTCCGACCGGCCCGAGCTGCCGGTGGTAGCCACGGCCTTGCAGGCGCAGTTCAAGGCCATCGGCATCGCCATGGTGGTGTCGGTGGGCAATTCAAGCGAAATTCCGGCGGGCCACCAAGACGGTACGCTGGAGCTGGCCCTGCTGGCGCGCAACTACGGCCTGGTGCCCGACCCGATGGGCACGCTGTTGCAAGACTTTGGCCCCCAGGGCGGCGACTGGGGCGCGATGGGCTGGAGCAGCGCCCTGGTGCGCGAGTCGCTGCAAACACTGAGCAGCAGCACCGATGCCAAGCGCCAGTCTGCCCAGCGCGGAGCCATTGCCACCGTGCTGCAAGCCGAGCTGCCGGTGATCCCGGTGGCCTGGTACCAGCACACCGCCACCAGCAGCAAGCGGCTGGGGCAGGTGGTGATTGACCCACTAGAGCGCAGCTACCGCATCGCGCAAATGGTATTGAAGGCATGAGGGCTGTATTGATCCGCATCCTGGGCGTGGCCCTCGGCGTGGGCCTGCTGTCGTTTGCCCTGCTGCAATCGCTACCCGGCGACGCGGCCTACCGCATTGCCTCCAGCCGCTACGGCTATGACATGGTCAACACGGCAGCAGCCGAGGCCGTGCGCCACGAGCTGGGGCTGGACCGCCCGCTGTGGCAACAAATGCTGGCCTGGCTGGGCGACGTGGCGCAGGGCAACTTGGGCGTGTCGCTGGTATCCGGCGAGCCGGTGCTGGCCGAGCTGTCGCACCAGTGGGGCCACACGGTGGCGCTGTCGCTGCTGGCCTGGGGACTGGCGCTGCTGCTGGGCGTAGGGCTGGGCATTGCCACCGCCTTGCTGCAACGGCCCTGGCTAGACAGGCTGGTGGGCCGCCTGGCCGTCACCCTGCGGGCGATTCCGGCGTTTGTGCTGGCCCTGCTGCTGGCCACCCTGCTGGCCGAGCACTGGGGCTGGCTGCCGGTGGCCGGGCACGGCGATGCCAGCCATTACGTGCTGCCCGCCTTGACGCTGGCCTTGGCCCTGGCCCCCGGTTTGGCGCAAGTCACGCGGCACAGCGTGGCCCAGGTGCTGGCCAGCGCCTATGTGCAATTTGCCCGCACCAAGGGCCTGCCCGCCCGCTGGGTGGTGCTGCGCCACGTGCTGCGCAATGCGGCAGTGCCCATTACCGCCTTTGCCGCCACCCAACTGGTGTTGCTGGTGGAGGGCATGGTGGTGGTGGAAACCTTTTTTGCCTGGCCCGGCATCGGCCACGCGCTGGTCCACGCCATCCTGGCCCGCGATGTGCCTATGGTGCAGGGCACAGCCCTGTGCATGGGCCTGCTGTTTGTGCTGCTAAACGCCGGGGTAGACGCGCTGTGTACCTGGCTAGACCCAAGGAGCGCACGATGACCGCCCGCCGCATTTGCTGCCTGCTGTTAGCCCTGATTGCCGCCTGGGCCTGGCTGGTCCCCCTGCCCGACCCGGCCGCGCAAGACCTGTCGGCCAGCCTGCTGCCGCCCAGCACCCAGCACTGGCTGGGCACGGATGCCTTAGGCCGCGAAGTGGCCGCGCGGCTGGCGCAGGCGCTGCGCATCTCGCTGTCGCTGGCGCTGGTTTCCGCCCTGCTGGCCGCCAGCGTGGGTGCGGGCCTGGGCCTGCTGGCGGCCTGGTGCCGGGGCGGAGTGGAACGCCTGCTGCTGGCCCTGGCCGATGCCGTGGTGGCCCTGCCCGGCCTGCTGTGGGTGCTGCTGCTGTCGGCCCTGGCGCCGGGCCACACCTGGCCGCTGTACCTGGGGCTGGTGCTCACCGCCTGGGTGGAATTCTTCCGCACCACCCGCGTATCGGCTGCCGCCCTGCTGGGCGGGCCGCAGGTGCAGTCCAGCCGTTTGCTGGGCTTTGGCCGCCTCTACATCGTGCGCCAGCATGTCTGGCCCGCGCTGCGCGGCACGCTGCTGGCCCTGACCGCGCTGGCCGTGTGCAACGCCGTGCTGGCCGTCTCGGCACTGGGCTTTGTGGGCATTGGCCTGCGCCCGCCGCAGGCCGAACTCGGCCTGCTGATGACCGAAGCCATGCCCTACTACGCCGACGCACCGTGGATGCTGGCCGCGCCGGTCATTCTGCTGCTGGCCACCGTGCTGGCGCTGCAAACCCTGAGCGAAAAAAAGGACGACCATGCCACTGGCACTTGAAATCAACGGTTTGACTATCACCGCCGGGGCCGACCCGGTGGTGCGCGGCATCCACCTGCAACTGCACGCGGGCCAGGCGCTCACCGTGCTGGGCGAATCCGGTTCGGGCAAATCCCTCATGGCGCAGGCGGTGATGGGCACGCTGCCCGCAGGCTTGGCCGCCAGCGGCGACATCGCCCTGTGGGGCCGCCGCCTGCTGCCCAGCGCACCACGTGACTGGGGCCGCGAGGTCGCCATGCTGCCGCAAGAACCCTGGCTGTCGCTCAACCCCAGCATGCACCTGCACGCCCAGGTGGCCGAGGTGCGGCACTGCGTGCGCGGCCAGCCCTGGCCAGCGGCCCGCTTACACGCCGACCAAGCGCTGGAGCAGGTCGATTTAGGCCCAGCCCGGCACAAATACCCGCACCAAATTTCGGGTGGTATGGGCCAGCGGCTGGCCTTTGCCGCCACCCGCGCCGCCGGGGCCCGGTTGCTGATTGCCGACGAGCCCACCAAGGGCCTGGATGCCGCCCTGCGCGACCAAATCGGCCAGCTATTACTGGGCCAGTTGCAACCAGGGCTTTCACAGCAAAGTCAGGCCCTGCTCACCATCACCCACGACGTGGCCCTGGCCCGCCTGCTGGGCGGCACGGTGGCGGTGATGCTGAACGGCGAAATCATCGAACAAGGCCCTGCCGACCAGGTGCTGCGCCAGCCCCGCCACGCCTACACCCAGGCCCTGGTGCAGGCCGAACCCGCGCACTGGCCCCACCTGGCGCAGCCGCTGCGGGCCGATGCCAACATGGTGGTGCAGGGCCAGGGTTTGGGCAAAAACTTTGGCACGCAACGCCTGTTTGCCGGGGTCGATCTGGCGCTGGCCGAGGGCGAGATCGTCGCCATCACCGCCCCCAGCGGCTGCGGCAAAACCACTCTGGGCCACATGCTGCTGGGCGTGGTGCCGCCCGACCAGGGCACAGTGCGCCGCGCCAAAAACCGCCCGCACGCCTTCCAAAAGCTCTACCAAGACCCGCCCGCCGCCTTTGCCCCGCTGCGCCGCGTGGGCGACAGCCTGGCCGATCTGGTCCAACTGCACCGCCTCAGCAGCGCCGATGCGCAGGGCTTGATGGCCGAGCTGAAGCTGGACAAAACGCTGCTGGCGCGCCTGCCCAGCGGGGTCTCGGGCGGCGAGCTGCAGCGCTTTGCCCTGCTGCGGGTGCTGCTGCTGAAACCCGACTTCATCTTTGCGGATGAGCCCACCTCCCGGCTGGACCCCATCACCCAGCAGCGCACCCTGGAGCTGCTGTGTGCCCACACCGCCGCCCACCAGTGGGCCCTGCTGCTGGTCACGCACGATGCCGAGATGGCAGCCAAGGCCGCGCACCGCCAGACCGACGTGGTTTTTGGCTAACCGGGCAACCGGCCAAAGACCAGCAAAAGGTTGTTGGCAGGCATGACCACCCGGTCTCGCAGCGCCAAGCCGACCCGCGCCGCCTGCTGCACCACGTCGTCTAGCTGCCGGATGCCCCAGGCGGCATTGCGCTGGCGCAGGTCGGCATCAAAACCCAGGTTGCCCGGCGCGGTGGGCACGCCGCGCTCCAGGTACGGGCCGTAGGTGATCAGCACGCCATCGGCGGCCAGATGCAGGGCCGCACCGTGCATCAACGCCGCGCAGGTGGCCCAGGGCGCGATGTGCAGCATGTTGGCGCAGTAGATGGCATCGAACGTATCCGCCAGCGGCCACGGGGCCAGCACGTCCAGGCGCAGCGGCGGCAACACGTTGGCCACCCCGGCCTGCGCGCACCAGGTGGCGATGGAGCCAAAGGCAGCGTCCTGCGCGTCGCTGGGCTGCCAGGTCCAGCCCGGCAGCGCCTGGGCAAAACCCGCTACATGCTGGCCCGTGCCGCTGGCGATTTCCAGCGCCCGGCCATGCAAAGCCAGCACGCGCTGCAAGACGGTAAGGATGGGCGGCAGGTTGCGCTCGGAGGCGGGGCTGTGGTGGGTGTGCACGGAGCGGTCTTTTCAAAGTGGGGCGGGGTTGCGAGGATACCCGCATCAGCCCCTTCTGCACTCTCTTTTTGATAGCTGCAAGCGCACATGGAATATGCGCCAGAAGCTTAAAACACCCTCAACTCTGTATTGCGGGCTGGCGTTTACTGCACCACAAAACTGCCCGAATAGCTGGTGTAGTCCAGCGGCATGAACACCCCGCTGCCCAGGTATTGCAGCTTCAGGGAGTCGTATTGCGAGCCGCTGAGGGTGCCGGTGGTGCGGTTGGATGTGGTGTAGATATGGCCGACACCATCTACCGCCGCCAGCTGACTGCCATCGGCCGACGAAGCCACCGAGTACCACCCGCGGTTGCTATCCCGCGCCGTCCAGTTCACACCCGAGTCGATCGAGGTGTAGATCTGACCTCCGTACACCACTGCCACCAGCTTGCTGCCGTCGGCAGACGAGGCCACCGTGCCCCACGTGCGGCTGCTATCCCGCGCCGTCCATGTCCCCCCCGAGTCGGTCGAGGTGTAGATCTGACCACCGGACACACTCGCCACCAGCTTACTGCCATCGGCCGACGAGGCCACCGACTGCCAAGACCGATTGAACTCACGCACCGCCCAGGTCACCCCAGAGTCGGTCGAGGTGTAGATCCGACCGAAATTCGTCGCCGCCACCAGCTTGCTACCGTCGGCCGACGAGGCCACCGAAATCCAGTTGAAGATGCTGCCGGTCCGTGCCGTCCAGTTCACGCCAAAGTCGGTCGAGGTGTAGATCTGGCGGCCGAACACCCCCGCCGCCAGTTTGCTGCCGTCGGCCGATGAGGCCACCGAAATCCAGTTGAGGTTAATGCTGGTCCGTGCTGTCCAGCTCACCCCAGAATCGGTCGAGGTGTAGATATTGCCACCGTACACCACCGCCACTAGCTTGCTGCCGTCGGCCGACGAGGCCACCGATTGCCAGTCACGGACGTTCTCCCGCGCCGTCCAGTTCACCCCAGCATCGGTCGAGGTGTAGATCAAACCGCCAAATTCCACCGCTACCAGCTTACTGCCGTCGGCAGACGAGGCCACCGACTCCCAATTGCGATTGCTCTCCCGCGCCGTCCAGTTGACATACGCATTGGGGTAGCTGCTCGGCAGCGCCTTGGTCACCACCGTTTGCCCGGCGTTTTGCAGCAGGCTCCAGCCGCCCGCCCCTGCACCGCTGACCTGCACCAGATCCCCTACCGCCGGGGCCGTGGGCAAGGTGATCGCTACCTGCGCCGCGTTGTTGGCGATGTAGCCAGTGTTGGGCAGGGCTTGCTGGCTGGTAGCGGTCACATTGACCCAGGTCACGCCGGGGCCAGGCGCGCCGTCGCAGGTGTAGGTGGTGCTGGTGATTTCTGCCGCATCGAGCACGCCGCTGCTGTTGCTGTCCAGCCCGGTGGTGACCTTATGGCCGCCGTAGGTGCAGTTGGCACCCGCAGCCTCGCTGGCCACGGCGATCAGGCTGGAGAGGCCGGTGGCCCCGGTTGCACCCGTAGTACCTGTCGCGCCAGAGGTTCCAGTAGCACCCGCAGCGCCTTTGCAGACGTAGTCGGTAGAGGTGATTTCGCTGGTATCGAGCACGCCGTTGGCGTTACTGTCCAGCCCCACGCTGATCTGCGAGCCGCCGTAGGTGCAGTGGCTGCCAGCAGCTTCAGCACTGGTGCGCACCAGGCTGGTGAGGCCGCTGCTACCCGTGGCCCCGGTCGTGCCCGTAGCACCCAGGCTGCCGTTGCAGACGTACTGGGTGCTGGTGATCTCGGCCGTGTCGAGCACGCCGTTGGCGTTGTTGTCCAGCCCGGCGTTGATGTAAGCGCCGCCGCTGGCGCAGTGCAGGCCCACGGCTTCTGTACCGGCCAGCACCAGGGTGGCGGCCTTGGCGGTGGTGGTGTCGGTTACAGCGGCGACCGTGTCAGAGCCACCACCGCAGGCTGTGAGGGCCAGCGTGAGGACCAGGGCGCAGAGGGTGAAGCTGGGCCGCCGTGCTGGGCATGGTGCGGACAAGGATAGGGGCATGGCAATGGATCTTTTTTGATAGCTGCTTGCGCAGGAAGGATGTGCGCTAGAGGGCTAAAACTCCCTCAACCATGCGCTGCGAGATTGGGCGTTTACTGCACCACAAAACTGCCCGAATAGCTGGTGTAGTCCAGCGGCATGAACACCCCGCTGCCCAAGTATTGCAGCTTGAGGGAGTCGTATTGCGAACCGCTGAGGGCGCCGGTAGTGCCGGAGGTGGTGCTGTTGGTGGATGTGGTGTAGATCTTGCCGCCGCCATCTACCGCAACCAGTTGGCCGCCATCGGACGATGTGGCCACTGAGTACCAGTAGCGTCTGCTCTCGCGCGCCGCCCAACTCACCCCGGAGTCGGTCGAGGTGTAGATCTGGCCGTCGTTCACCGCCGCCACCAGCTTGCTGCCGTCGGCCGACGAGGCCACCGAAAACCAGTTGCGGTTGTTCTCACGTGCCGTCCAGCTCACCCCAGAGTCGGTCGAGGTATAGATCTGACCGTCGGACACACCCGCCACCAGCTTGCTGCCGTCGGACGACGAGGCCACTGAGAACCAGTCGCCGTTGCTCTCGCGTGCTGTCCATGTCACTCCGAAATCGGTCGAGGTGTAGATCTGACCGCCATACTCCACCGCCACCAACTTGC
Source organism: Rhodoferax sp. LB1P47 (assembly GCF_056521445.1). Classification (NCBI taxonomy): domain Bacteria; kingdom Pseudomonadati; phylum Pseudomonadota; class Betaproteobacteria; order Burkholderiales; family Comamonadaceae; genus Rhodoferax; species Rhodoferax sp. LB1P47. The sequence goes on from NZ_JBWMAU010000004.1 coordinate 179,013, forward strand.
TGCCGTCAGCCGACGAGGCCACAGAAACCCAGGTACGGCTGTTTTCGCGTGCCGTCCAATTCAGCCCAGAGTCGGTCGAGGTGTAGATCAGACCGCCGTACACCCCCGCCATCAGCTTGTTGCCATCGGACGACGAGGCCACTGAGCGCCAATGCCGGCTGCTATCACGAGCCGTCCAAGTCATGCCGGAATCAGCCGAGGTGTAGATATGACCGCCATACTCCACCGCCACCAACTTGCTGCCGTCAGCCGACGAGGCCACAGAAACCCAGGTACGGCTGTTTTCGCGCGCCGTCCAGCCCAAGCCTGCATCGGTCGAGGTGTAGATCTGACCGCCGTTCACCACCGCCACCAGCTTGCTGCCATCGGCCGACGAGGCCACCGATTGCCAGTTGCGACTCCTCTCCCGCGCCGTCCAGTTGGTATACGCATTAGGGTAGCTGCTCGGCAGCGCCTTGGTCACCACCGTTTGCCCAGCGTTTTGCGCCAGAAGCCAACCGCCCGTCCCCGCCCCGCTGACTTCCACCAGATCACCCACCGCCGGGGCCGTGGGCAGCGTAATCGCCACCTGCGCCGCGTTGTTGGCGATGTAGCCGATGTTGGGCAGGGCCTGCTGGCTGGTGCCGGTCACCTGCACCCAGGTCACGCCGGGGCCGGGCGCGCCGTTGCAGGTGTAGGTGGTACTGGTGATTTCTGCCGCATCGAGCACGCCGCTGCTGTTGCTGTCCAGCCCGGTGGTGACCTTGTGGCCGCCGTAGGTGCAGTTGGCACCCGCAGTTTCGCTGGCCACGGCGATCAGGCTGGAGAGGCCGGTGCTGCCGGTGGCCCCCGTTGTCCCCGTTGTCCCGGTTGCCCCGGTCGCGCCCGCAGCGCCTTGGCAGACGTAGTCGGTAGAGGTGATTTCGCTGGTGTCGAGCACGCCATTGCTGTTGCTGTCCAGCCCCACGCTGATCTGCGAACCGCCGTAGGTGCAGTGACTACCAGCAGCTTCGGCGCTGGTGCGCACCAAGCTGGTGAGGAGTAGCGCGCCGTTTAATTTGATCCAGTCGAACGTTTGAATTGATCCAGCATTTAACGGTCAATTTGCGCGTCAGCCAAGACTTCACGATGCGGCCAGGCGGCGGACCAACTTGATGCAGTGGCTTACCGCTGCGGCTTTGAGGGGCTGGCCACGTTGCATGAGCTGGGTTCGATACCCGTTCAGCGCCTCAATCAGTTTTTCGACTTCAACCATATCGCCCATTTTCCCAAAGTTAAAGCCCCAGACATCAGAAGGTGGGGTTTAGCCGATTACAGCCTGCGGGCGTAGCGCAGGTTCTCGTAGACCTGGAACGCGTGGGTACGGTCCGTACCCACGTCCAGGAGCCCGGCAAACTCGTACCACGCCTTCTCCGCAGCATCCGCCGCCCCTTGTGCGGCCTTGCGCGCAGCGTCGATCTTCTGGGCTTCCGTGGCATTCGGTGGCGAATCGGTCTTGCCGTTGCAGTAGCCGTTACAGTTTGCGTCGCCTGGGCGGCAATCAACGCCGCAGATCATCACTTGTTTGCTCATGTGGTTCTTTCTGGAAATCGGCAGAAGATGGGAATTAGTCACCCAGAACGTGGGCCAGTCAGACGGCTAACTGGCACTTCAACGCATACCCCATGAGCGGCCACAGTTCGTTGACCGCGTTTTCCTTGGCTATCTTCTCGCCAATGTCCTCGTTGTCGTTCTCTGGCGAGACACTTACGGACGGGCGGCCCACGACGGCATAACCGCTACTGGTGGTCAGTACCGCCCAACGCAGCACCTGTCCGCCTTTGGAGACGAACTTGACGAACTCGGTTTCCGAGATGTTGGCCTTTATATCGGCAAGCGTCACACGAGGTGCTGTCAAGCCCTTGGCTTGGATTTCGGCTTCAATGGCGGTGTCTGAGGCGGACATATCTTGCTTTCGTAAAGTGCCGCCTTCCGGGCGGCGCGGGTTTTCAGATTCAGGTGCTTTGGTCGTGATCAGCACCCAGTTGAGCAAGTGCCCGGCAGTCCGGTTCTTGAATAGGTACGTCACCTGCGCCAGCTTCAGCTTGCGGCGCATCAACCGCAGGTGGGCATCGGACACGGCTGCATACATGTAATGCAGCCCCAGCTTTTCAAACTCCGCCAGGCCATGCTCTGCCAGGTGTTCATAGAAGCCAGGCCCCATCAGGCTGTATAGGAACGCGCATTCCCCCACCATGGCCACCTGCACGCTGGAAACCGGGTTCATGGTGCCTTCGCGGCCAAAGAACAGGATGGAGCTTTGGCGTGTGATCGCGATGGGACGCATGGTTTAAACAGCTTTCAAAGTCGCTTCAAACCGCGCTTTGGGGCGCGATAGCCGGGGCTGGTGGCAGCATGGCCAGCAGCTCAGTCTCGGTGGGCACCGGTATCGCACCTGCCTGCACCAAATCCAGCAGCTCATGGCACTTGGCCCACACGCTGGATCGCCAAGCGCGGAAGGCTTTGCCATCGGCCTGGTATTTGGGCACAGCAGGTTCGTCTGCGTAGCTGATGGCCGACAGCAGGTTGTCGTAGCCGCGTGTGCGCGCCTGCGTGTCCATGTGGGCCTGCACCGCCGAAGTCATGGCCGAGGCCGTAGCGGCCATCATTTCGGCAGCGCTGGGCGCTGGGGCAGGCACGATGACAAGTGCGCCGTTGATTACATCCAGAGTCTCGCCAGCCTGTAGGTGCATGGCTTGCACATATTCGGCATCTGTGATGTCAATTACATCAGCGGGCAGCTTTGGATAGTTCTCGGATTCTGGGTAAAAACCGCAAGTTGAGAGTGAAAATCGCATACTTAAATCTCCTGATTAATATCCATAAGCCCGCCAGTTAACGGTCTGTGCGCCGCCTGCCGCCATACAAACTGCGATTTGAGATGCAGACACGACGCGGGCGTTTGCAGCTGTTGCGTAATTGCTATTACTGCCGGAACAAATTACGGTTACAGCTGCGTAGGGGAACGTGATTGGAAATGTAAGAAGGCGCTCGGTATTTGCAGTCCAAGCCGCATCTGCCAAAGTGCCCCACTGCTCAATCGTGCCGCCCGTTGGACTATTCAGATCTGGGTACTTTTTCCAACCGCCGCCCCCCAGACTCGATGATGTAATCCCGGCTCCCAGGAAGACTTTCCAGTTCGTCCCGTCAGATACCAAATCTGCAGAAACTCGCGATGGCAATACCACCGTTGATACGCCACCTGGGTAACCCGGCCCATAAAAAATACCCGCTGCGCTAGAGGCGGTTAGGGTGCCGGACGATTGGTTGTTGCAGAGTGAAACTGTCCCGCCGGGATAAGCAGCAGCAGACGGCAATTGGCACGTAAGCGATGCAGAGCCGCTAGATTCGTAAACCCCGCCAAATGCCACATTTCCAAGGATTTGATTGGCGTTAAAAATCACATACCCGCTACGATTTCCAAGGGCGCGCTGCACAAAGGCCGTGGTTGCAGCCTTGGTGGTGCTGTCAAACTGCCCCGCAGTCGAAAATACCCCCGCGCTGCGCAGTGCAGCCAAAACCTTGGTGTAAGTTGCTGGCGCAGCCGGATCAAACTGCGCCCCCACCTGCCCACCAGCCGTCACAACCGCCATCAGCTCCCAGATAAGCTGGTTCATATCTAGGTCAGATACCGCCGTAGGCACAGCCTGCGCCTGCAAGTGCTTGCGAAACCCCGTGCCCGCATCGGTGGCATAACTATTACTTAGCGTGAAGTCCATCGTTCATCCCAATCAAACAAAAATCACATTGAGGGCATAGCGCGCAGGCACTACCCGTTTCAGGTAGCACATCAGCTCCCCGCCATTCAGCTGGCCTTGCAGCAGCCGGTCACCCACCCGCGCAACACCGACGCGGAAATACGTGGATTGCAGCGTCACCGTCACGTACAGCTGGCCGTCCAGCGCCCCCAGTCGGTCACCCACGCGGTTCACGCCGCAGCGGAACGGCGTGTTGTAGGCCACGGTGGCTTGGTAGCCCAGCCAGGCGCAAATGGCCACCAGCGCGCCCGTGCTGGCCGGGCTGGAATCGGTATAGGTCAGCACCGGGCCGCGCAGGCGCGATAGCAGCAGCTTGCGGCGCAGGTCATCGCTCTGGCTGGTGCCAAAGCAGGCATCGGGCAGGCCCGTGGCTTCTTCCCACTCGGCCAGGCGCGTCACGGTTTGGTGCGGTTGCCACTGGTTGGCCGTCAGCTTGGTGAACTCGTGCAGCTCGTTGAAGCTGAACGCCAGCGACCGAATAACCCGCATCAGCGTCGAATTGGGATCGCGCGGCCACGCAAAGCCGGTGGGCAGCAGTGCCGCGAGTGCTTGCCAGAACTTGTCCATCAGACGAAGCCCACCGTGCCCAGCACCAGCAGTTTGTCGTAGGTGCTCACCGTGAACAGCCCGCCCTCGGTCAAAGCCGGGGCGCTGATTGTGTGGTTGACCTCACCCGTCACGCCGCTGACCACCTCTTTGAGGTGCGAGTGCGGAATAGAGCCGCCCGGCACCGCTTCGCGAAAAAACAGGTCTTGCAGCGCCGTCACCACCCCGGCCCGGATCGCCGCCGTGTCGGGCGACACGTTCAGGGTCACATTGATAGTCACCGCCGTGGGGATGATCACAAACAATTCATCGGGTGGACCACGCTTGGGGTCGCGGATGTAGTCGCGCACCAGGCCTTGCTGCACCGTGGTGGGCAGGCCGGGCGATGCATTGCCATCGGCCATGATGATCACCCCGGCCGTGGTCGCCCCGGCTGGGCTGCGCAGGCCCCAGGCGCGGGTAATGCCCGCCACGTTCAACGCCCAGCGCGCATAGTCCGCCGGGCAGCCGCCCATAGGCTCATTGCTCAGGCGCTGTTGTAGCCGGTAGATGGCCTGGGCATCCGTCTCCAAATCGGCCCCGGCGCTGATACCGGCAGCCGTGGTGAATGCCGCGTCAATGCCATTCACGGCGGATACCAGGGTCAAAGCCGTGGCCGGGTTCAGGTTGCTGGCGGCCCCGGCCACCAAGGCCATCACGCTGGCCGTCACCGCTCCACCTGCCGCCACCGCCACATCGGCACTCACCTTGTATTGCCGCCCATCGGTCGTTTGCAGCAGCGTGCCGGTAGTCAGCAGCGTGGCCACCACCCCGGTACCGCTCACCGTGCCCATGGCCGCTGCGGCTTCCTTGCGCTGCATGCCGTAGGTGGCCAGCCAGCCATCCAGAAATTCACCGGCTGACTTGATAGGGATGGCCTGGCGGGCAATAAAGTCGCGCAAGTAGCGATAGGCCCCATGCAGGCCCATCGCCTCTACAAACGCCAGGGCCGCCACGTTGCTGCGCGCCAGGTCCAGGTCGGCCACGCTGGCAACCGACGTAGGGCTGGCCGATTGCTGTGCGCTGGCCAGCGACTGCTGTAGCAGCCGGGCCACGTTCTGCTGTAGGTCGGCAATTGACGGAATTGCCGTGCCCAGTGGTGTGGAGCTCATTGCATCGCCCTCTGCACGCTAGTGCCCCACAGCACGTCATACACCGGGCGGGTCTGGCGCGGCTGGTAAATCGTGGGGCGCACAGCCAGGCGGTCCATGCGTTCACCTACCCACTGGGCCGTCACATCCACCTTGCTAGCAATTCCCGCCCGCAGCATCCAATCCAGCGACTCAGCCGCCGCAAAGCGTGCTGCCTCGAGCACATCGCCACTGGCCTTCCCCCAATAGCACAGCCATAGGCGCGAACCCCAGGGGTCGGGCCGCGTGTCAAAGTCGGTGGCCATAAACTCATCGCCCACCCAGCCGCGCCGGTCGGTGTCATGCAGAGGCAGCTTGTCATCCACAGTAGCCCGGCGGTCGGTAAACAGCGACAAGATAATGGCCGTCTGCAGCGAGTCCTCCAGCGCCAGCGCATAGGTGGCCAGCACATCGGCATACACCAGTGGCATGCCACTGGGCTGCACAAAGTCTTTCCAAGGGTAGTTGCTGGCTGGACTGGGCGTTACCAGTCGCCAGTCAAACGGCACGCCAAACACGCTGGCCGCGTCAAAGGTGTTAGGTTGGGGGCGGGTGGCTACATCAAACATGCAGCCAGTGTCTTTTTTTAGCCCGGTTCAGGCTTGGTGAAACACTTCACCCGAAGCCTCTAAGTGGGTCCGCCCGAGGTGTCCGTGCCCTTCTGCACCAGGCTGTGCGAGTGCCCGCCGCCGATATTTTTGCCCGCGTGCGTGATGCTGGGGCCGGTAAACGCCGCCGCGCCCGACACATTCAGCGCGGCCGACACATTGGTCACCGGGCTGGTCAGGCTGGCGCTGGCGCTGGCGTTCACCTGGTAGGTTTTGGTGTTGACCACGTAGGCTTCGCAGTCCACCTGCACCACCCGCCCGGCCTTCAGCGTCACGCTGTGGCCTTCCTTGTGCCACACGCTCACTTCATAGGCCGCCAGCGTGGGCCGTTCGGCAAGGCGGTCCATGCGCAAAATGATGGTGTGGCCACCGGCATTGATCACCAGTCCCTGCCCGTCGATGGGCTGCGCGCTAAAGCCGTAATCCTGCCAGCGCTCTGCCGCGTCTTTGGCATCAAACTCCAGCATCTCCACCCGCCCGGTCTGTACCTTGCCTTCTTTCAGGCCCCGGATGCGCGCCCGGCGTAAAAAGTTAGCCATCATCATGTCAGTTCGCCTTGTCCGATGGGCCGCGCGGGTGGTCGCTGGTGTTGCCTTTGTTGCCCCAGTTGCGGTGCTTCACATTGGTTTTGAGGGGGGCCGTGTCGTAGGCTTCGATAGGGCGCACCGTCAACTCGGTCACGTCGCCGTCCTGTAGGCTGCACGTTTGCTTCACGGCGCAAATCAGCCATTCCTGGCCGCTGATGCCCGCCACATCGTCATAGATGGGTACACGCTGGTTCAGCGGCCAGGGCGCGCCCTCAAAGGTCCAGCCTTCCACCACGTAGCGCAGGCCCATGGCATGGCCACGGCGCACCCGCATGGTGTGCGCCACCAGGGTTTGCAGCTCTGCCTGGGTGGTATTGCCATCGGCGTTGATGATCAGCGGCAGATAGCGCTGCATTTCATCGTCCCTGGCCACCGCCTTCAGGCTGCGCGCCATCTCAAAGTCGGCCACCGTGTTGCACTGGCCATAGGCAAAGTAGTGGCTGTGCCGGTTCTCATCAGAGCCCATGCCCTGCATGCTGATCACGTTCTGCCCGCGCACAATGGCCCCTTTGAAGCGCAGCTTGCCCGCCTTGGTCAGCAGCAGCCGCCCGGCGTTGTCCCGCGTCACCAGTACCCCACGCAGCCGCGCCGCACGGGCTATGGCATCCAGCGCCGTCTCGCCGTGCCACAGCTTGAAGTCTTGCACCGGGCCGCCCATATCGGTATCGGTCTGGACCTGCAGGCCAAAGGGGCTGGCAATGTCCTTGATGATCCGGTCGATCTTCGCGCCGCGCCACTGGCCGCCCTTGTAGATGGCAGAGCAGCGCACCAGGTCGCCCGTGCGGTCGCGGCCCACGATCTGCATGCCGCAGTCACCCCGGCGGTAAAACGGTTCGGCAGACAGTACATACCCGGTAATCACCACCTCGGTGCCAATGCGCACCTGCACTTCATCCTGGCGCTTGATCTTGGGCACATCCCCCGGCACCAAAGCCACCGGAATGCTGAACGTGCCCGAGATATTCTCCAGGCTGCGGTCCACCTCGCTTTGCAGCCAGCCCGCGTAGGCCAGGCCGTTCACCACCACCTCGATCTGCGCCTGGTCACGGGTGTAGCGGTCTTCTCCTGCCTGTGTGGTGCTAGCCATGCAGCGGTACCCGCAAAGCCACGCCAGGCTGCAACAGCAATGGGTGCGTAATGCTGGGGTTCAGCGCCAAAATCTCATCGGCATAGCTGGCGGTGCCATACAGCTGGTAGCTCACCAGCCACACTGGCATCCAGCTGCTGGGCGTGTAGGTCGTCAGCCGGGCCAGGTCGCGGCTGCGGCCCTGGATGTCGGCCAAGGATGCCACCAGCAGCCCCAGCATCGCGTCATGCCACGGCGGCACGGCATCCCCATTCAGCGTGCTGCCGGTGGTAGCCGTGCCGCCCACCGTGCTGCTCACCACCGTAGTGGGCAAGGTAGCGCTGGCCGCCTGGGTAGATGCCCGCAGCAGCAGCCGGGTGCACTGGTCATTCACAGCAGACCGCAGGGCCAGCGCATCCACATAGCTGGTCATGTCCGCCACCGCTACGGCCTGCACCCAGGCCGCCACGGCCAGGGATTCAAACAACTGGTCACTGGCCGTGGCCAGCGCCGCCACCTTGGCCCGCGCAGGCGTAGCCAGGCCCAGCACGTCCGCGTGCCCCGTGCCGTACATCACCAGGCCAGCACCCACGGCGGGCATGATGGACACTTCAAAGTCCTTTTTGGTGACCGTTTTAGTCACGTCAAAAATGCTGGCAAAAGCCGCTGCAAAGTCCCGCGCCATCGCCGTGGTCAGGTCGTGTGGCAGGGTGAACAGCGTCACCAACGCATTCGCCAGCAGGCGCGGCGTGCGCACCAGGTTGTTGATCCCGTCCCGCACCGCCTGGTAGTTGCCAATAATCGTGTTGGTGAACTCGCCCAGGTCCGCCGTTACGCCCTTGATCGCATCCCACGCGCTTGATAACGAATCCTGCACCCGGCCCACCGCCTGGTCTGCGGCCCAGCCAGGCGCATCCGCCACGTCAAACGCCGACACAAACGCATCCGCGCTGGCCTGCTTTGCCAGCTCAGCCTTGCGAAACGCCTGCTGCGGCGTATCGGGCACGCCCGCCGGGTAGCGCCGCGTCTCGGCCCGCACAAAGGTCAACTCAAACCGGGCCATGCCACCCTCGGTGGTGGGCGCTTCCTTGATGCTGTACTTGCCCAGCACAAACACCTTGATCGTGCCCGCCGTGGGGTGCACCAGTTCACCCACACCCTCGGCATCCAGCGCGGCGCGCAGCGCGTCGCGGTCTGCCGTGTATGCGCCGCCGATCACATAGGCGCTGAACTTGATTTCTTCCGCCGCCTGGCCCATGCGGAATACCGTGGGCAGGTCTTGAAACGGGTATTCGCGCAGCACCGTGTGGTAGCCCGCAGAGTGCTCAATCGTGTCTACCTGAAAGGCCACGTTGCGAAACTTCGCGGGCCGCAGTTGGTCTAGCCACAGGTCCGCCATCAGCGGTTGCCTCCAGGGTTGGTATTGCCTGGGTTCAGCCGGATGGTTGGCATTTGTTGGGCCACCGTGGTGGTGGCCGTAGCGCCCGGCAACGCCTGCACCACGATGCGCAGCTCACCCTGGCCCAGCTCCACCTTGGTGGATTGGCCTGGGGCCAACTTTTGCTCCACTGCCCCTGGGGCCGAAATTGTCAAAAAATCTGCCGGATTTACCGGGTTCGGGCGGTCCAGGCGGCGCGGGTCGTCAAAACCCTTACCCCGGTAGCCCGCCTTGAGTTGGTCCATTACCCGCAGGCGGGCAATATCCTCCTCGCTGGGGCCGGTAAGTGCCTCAATCAGCCATAGTGGGTTCATCGCCCCCGCCAGCTGGCCCAGCATGCCCAACGTCATAGCGCCGCCTGCTACCTTGCTACCCACACCCACAGCAGGAGCCAGCGCTTCGGCTCCGGCGGCCACCACCTTGCTGGCCGCCCCAGTCGGTCCGCTACCCACCATCAGAGCCCTTTGGCTGGCGGCTAGCGCCGCTGCTTCGGCACTCTCTCCGGCAACCGGTGCCAACTTCACCGCTTCCTTTGCGGCGGGCGCAAGAATCGACCGCACCCAAGACCCAGCCATATTCTTTGCCTTGAGGGCCAACATAACGGCCACGGCAGCACTCCCTGCAAAACCTGCCGTGCCAACGCCGGGGTTCTTGTCTAAAAAGTCCCCGACAGGGCCGCCCAGCACATTGTTGGTCGAGTCGATGGATGGTTTCAGCGCATTCCCGGTTTGCTTGCCAATCTGCGCCTGCACGTTCTCAATCGTGCCGCCCAAAGACTCCAACTTCACACCAAAACCCGTCATAACGAGGTCAATCCGCTCGTCTAGCGACGCTTGGTTATCCACCTGGGCCTTGGCATCCTCAAAACCAGCAACGCCTGCCTGCGCCATCAACAAAGCAGGCCGCCCGCCTTCGCTGCCAAAAATAGCTTTCGCCACCTCCAGCTTGGTCAAATCATCAGATGTTCCGTCCTTATTTTTGATCTGATTGAACTTCTCTAGCTCTTTGAAAATAGCCTTTACGGCGCTGCCATCTGTCTTTTTAAGCTGCCCGTTATCGTCAAAGAAGTCGAATTTGATATCCAGCTTTTCTAGGCGCTCACGGGCATCGGCTTTCAGTCCCTTTTTTGCCTCGGCAAGCATCAAAGGGCCACTAGCCAGCCGCTGTAACATTTCAGAGAAATTAGTACCAAACTGGTCGCCGTGCATGCCCCGTTTGTTCAGCATGCCCTGCGTTGTTAGCACATCATTCATGCTAGAGAGTCCCCCCATTCCCAGCGCATTAATAACCGGGGCTCCATACTGCGCACCGGCTAATAAATCACTGGGTTTCATCCCGCCAGAAAATCGGTTGCGCTGGATCACATCGGCCATCTTGGGCAGCTCGTCATCTTTCAGGTTGTAGGCCTCGCGCATCTTGGCGGTAGTCATTGCGGCTTCGGTTTGCGGCATACCCATCACCACGCCTAAGTTGGTCGAGGCCACCAGCCCGCCATTCTTAACAGCTTGTGGGGTAATGCCCAGCGATATCAGCTCGGATGCCGCGCCCACCATATCCTTAGTAGTTCCCGGTAACCTATTCCCCTGGTCTACCGCAATCTTGCGGATCGCGTCGTAGTCGGTAGACACTTTTCCGCCCTTGGTCATCAAGGCCGACTTCAGGCTAATCTCCGCCGCCTCTAGGGTGGAAAACGCCTTCATCACAGGTGCGACCACCGTTTTAGCGCCTATATACGTAGCCAGCCCAGTGGCGGCCACGTCCGGAAACTTACCCGCGTTTTCGGCCAACGCCTTACCCAGGCTGCGCACCTTGTTCTGCGCCGCATCCGAGGCACTGGCCAGCCGCTGCATATAGCCAATCTGCCGCTCCGTGCTGGTATTCGTCCCCGCCTTTTGAATCGCCCGGTCCAGTCCGCCAAGCTGCGCACTAGCTCCGGCCACCGCCGTCTGCAAGCGGTCCAGCTTCGCACCGCCCGCAGCGGTCTTGTTGCCCAATTCGTCTAGCTTGCCCGAAGTCCCGCCAACGGCCTTGGCCATCTGGTCTTGCGCCTTTTGCATCAGCTGTGCATCCGCACCGATGCGCGCCGCCATATTGCTCACCACTTCAATGATGAACTTCAGCTTCATGTTGGATGCCATAGCGCGTCAGCCCTTTTTACCCAGCCCAGCCGCCAGCGCCTTCAGGCGAGCCAGCGGCAGCGTCTCCAAGGTAATCGGCGAGCAATGCAGGGCCTGGGCCAGGTGCAGCAGCAGCTTGTCCCAGCCCTGCAACCTGGCCGCTGGGCTGTGGGGATGCCGGGGGCACACCCTCGGGCGCTTTGCCCGCCACCAGGTTGTCAAACGCCGCCTGGGTGATATTGCCGTAGCGCAGCTCCGCCGCCAGAGTGATCAGGAACACCCGTTGCTCAATCAGCCCAAAATCGTGGGTGCTCAGCTTGCCCAGCATGTCCAGGTCCAGCACGGCCTGGGGAATCTTGGTGCCGTCGCACGCCAGATACTCGATATGCCGCAGCGTCAGGGCATACCGAAAGTCCGCCTCGCTCTGCAACAGCTTGGGGGCACCGCCCACCGTTACCACCCGCTCGGCCATGCGCTGGGCCGCACGCTCATCGGCCACGGTGGTTTCACGCAGTCCCACTGTGCGGTAACGCAGTGTTTTGCCCGCACTTTCAACGGGTAAGCCATCCACCAGGATCAGCGTATAGAGGTCATCAATCGACCGGGTGATTGAGTCGAGGGGTGTTTGTGTGTCCATGCCCTGCACTATGCAGGGGTGGGGCTGTTGGGGCCTGGTGAACTACTTCACCAAAGCAAAAGGCCGGGGGTTACCCGGCCTTCTCAATAACTGCCGGGGAGTGCCCGGCCTTTTTTGTCGTCAAAGTGTGCTCAGCCTACAGCCATTGCAGCTCCGCATTCAAGATGAACGCAATGTCTACCGTGCCGCCACCAATCGCCCCCAAAGATTGGAACGTCGCCTTCGGTGCCAGGCATTTACGCCCGGTGAACGTGTCGCGCATCGCAACCTGGATATTGCTCATCGCCGCAAAGTTCTTGGGCGTAGCCGTTGGCCCCCATTGCAACTTGGCCTTCAGCACGCGCTGCACGCGCTTGCGCAGCACAAAGTCGTCGCCGCTAGCGCTTAGCTTGGCATCGTTCTCAAAGCCAGTCGCGCCCTCAATAGAGCCGCTGCTGTCTTCAAACGCCAGCACCTGGCCATCGGCAATGATGGTGTCGATGTGAAAAAGTTGGTTCTCGCCTGCCATGTTCTGCTCCTATTTAAATCAGTTGAGGACAGAGCTAAAGGTCTGTCCCGCAAAGTCTCAGGCTCTAGACCTGGCCTGCAACCACGTTGCTGGTCACTTCGGTCTGGTAGTGCTGGGTCAAGATCACCGGCTCATCGGTAATCTTCAGCTTGCCGTTGGGCGCATCAATCTCGGCATTCAGGTTCGAGATGTAGTAGTCCATGTTCTGGCACAGCCCGGCGTCAATGAATATTTTGTACAAGCCAATCATGATCTCCTTGGCCAGGTCCACCGTCATGATCTTCTGGCCAGGGATGGGCTGGGTCACGTACTGGCCCAGCTTGTAGCCCATGTTGTTGTATTTGTTCTGGAACTCGGTCACCCGGTACCAGCGGTAGTAGCCCATGGTCTTCAACCAGCACATTTCAGCCATGCTGCGGTCAGGTGCGCCGCCCGCGCTGGTCTTGTAGTTGGTCACCATGCGCAGCAGGCTGGCGGTGTAGTCGGCAGCGTTGTTCAGCGGCGAACCACCTTTTGCCAGCAGGTTGTTCATGCTGTCCGTCACAAAGCCCGCGCCCTGCACCGGCCCGGCATAGCCCAGCAGCTTGGCCGTGGGGCCTACCGCTGGGTCAATGGCAGCACTGCTTTCAATGGCCGCGCCCGCCATGGCCGCCGTCTCCCAGGGGCAGGTGCAGTCGTTGGTCACGGCAATGGTGTGCACATGCGGGCTGTTGCGGGTGTTTAGCCAGGTGGTCACTGCCGCCTCGGTGCCACGCACGCAGTTCACCACCATGCCATCCTGCATATTGTTTTGCAGCCAGCGGGTGGCCAGCTCCGTCTCCAACAGAGCCATGTTGGTACTGTCGGTAAACGGGCACACGATCTCGGTGGCCCGGTACAGGTTCATGGCCACGATCACCGGGGTCACATCGGGGGTCACCGCACCGCCCGCCATGCCGGGGATGGCAAGCGTCACCCCCGTGGCCAGGGCATCGCTGGGGTAGTACACGCTGCGCACATTGATATCGTTGCCCGTAGTGCCGCCCCAGTCCGCCGTCAGCGTCACCGTGCTCGCCACTGCCACCGCCGTCACGGGCAGTCGGGTCAGGGCGTTCACCGCATTCGCCAGCTTGGTCGCAATGGTGGCGCTGGTGTCGCTAATGGTCACGCCCGTGCTGACCCTCTGCCCAGCGATGTAGAGCATCACTTCACCGGCGGCGCTGGGGGCACCTGCCACCACAATCGCACAGGTGGCCGCCACGGGCGTATTGCCCGGTGCAATCGCAATCACGTCAATCGGCAGGCCTAAATCTGCATTGGCCTTGGCCGCGCGCCACATGGCCACCAACATGCTGGCTTCGCCCAGCTTGGCAATCGCATCGGCTTCGGTGCTGATCGTCGCCAGCGTGTTCACCGCCAGGCTGCCCGCCGCCAGCTTGTGGCCCACCAGCAGCAAGCGCCGGGGCATGCCCCGCTGGCCGCGAATAGCCCGGCTAAAGTCGATCTTGGCCGCCACATAGGGCACCAGAAAATTCAGACTCATCAAATTTGCAATTGCCATTTTTTACTCCGTTAAATTGCTGTTAAACCGCCGTGGAAGGTCGTTTAAACCGTATTCACCCGCACCAGGTCACCGTCAGCTAAGCGGCGCAGGGTGGTCACCGTCACGGTTTGCAGGGTCGGTACTCCGGGCGCAAAGTCCTGCCCGGTCTCGTTATTGGTCAGGCTCAAGCCTTCTGCCACCTGCACCGTTATCAGCGCATGCAGGCGGGGCGGGTCTTGCGGGACTACCACAGGCGCAGGGCGGGCCTCAAGGGCGGCAGAGGTATCGGCAGTGTTTTTAGCCATTTGAAATTCCTATCAAGGGTTTGCAATCAGGGTTATTTTTTCCGTCACCACCAGCGTGCTGCTGGCAACCGTGGTGGCAGCCAGCGTGGCACGCGCCGTGTCTTCAATTTGCAGGGTCAACCAGTCCACCAGGGCCGGTGCGCTCAGATTGGGGCGCACGGTTTGCTCCCAGCGCAGCATCCACAGCGCCTGGCCTTTGTCGTCCATGGCCCGGCCATACAGGTTCTCGGCCGTAGCGTCTTCTTCCAGCGGGGCCACCTGCATCGGCAGCGCGTTGTCCACAGCGGGCATCCACTGGCGCAGCACCAGCGCCAGCTTGTCGGCCAGCACCATGGCCCCGCGCAGCCGCTGTTCGCGGTTGGCATGCTTGGTGGCCACAAACGCCGCCATGCGCACCTTGCGGGCGTACTTGCCGGTAAACCGCGTGCCGTGGTCTTCAGCGCCCCAACCCAGCACGGTCACAAAAATGGCTGGGCAGGTGTAGCTGATCTGCCCCACCTCTGCGCTGCTGAACTCACCGCCATAGGGTTGCACCGCCACCACCTCGGCCTTGGTGAATTGGGTGCGGATGTAGGCTACGGCCTGGTCAAGCAGTGCCGTGCTCATTGCAGCCGCCGAATCTGGTCGATAAAAAAGTCACCGATACGGGCTTCATGCGCAGGGGTCATACCCATCACGGGCCGCGCAGGCATCTGGAAGCGCCCCTTCTTGCTACCCGTCTGGCCGCCAAAGTGGTGGATGGCGGCGTACTCCAGCGCAGAACCCACTTCCACCCCGCTGCCCGTGAGCTGGCGGGTGTAGCTGCCATAAAGACCGCTGTTGCGGTTCTTAATTAGCGTCTTGCCTGCCCGCGCAATCGCCGCAGCACTCTGCGGCATCGCAGTGCCATCAAACAACTTCTGCCCATCCAGGCAGTCTTGAATCTCACCCAGCAGGTAGTCACCAATCTCCATGCGCACGCCTATAAATCCCCGCGCATCTTCCGCCACAAGCTGCGCCAAATAATGTTCCAACGCGCCTGTATCAGGGAACTTGATCGTCAGACTTATGTCACTCACCGCAGACCCCCAAAATTACCCCAGCAAAACCCACTCGCAGCCTGGCCGGTGTGCGTCTTGCCGCTCACGCTGCTGGCGGCGTCTACCCCCGCCGGGCTTACCAGCTGGGTGCGGCCAGCGGCCACATCCTTCAACCAGGCGCGCTGGGTCTCGGCAGCTTTGTCCATGCGCTCGGTAGCGTTGTCGCTATCGTCTGCCACGGCAAAGCGCACCAGCGCCAGGCAGCACTCTTCCAGCACGCCCGCATTCGCATCCCCGGCAGCCAGTGGCAGCGTCACCGCACTGCGCAAGTAGCCATCCATAAAGTTGCTGGTGGTGGCCAGCACCCGCAGCATCCGTGCCAGCGCCGCATTGGCGGCCGCCATTTCATCGGCACTGGGGGTGCCCGTCCACGCGCCACCGCCCGCCACGTTGATCGCGCTTTGCAGCAGCTCCGTGGTCAGCAATTGCTGCTCATCGGCCAGTAGCTGGGCCGTCTCGGTCAGGCCAAAGCGCTGAACGAACAGGGCGGGGGTGGCGTAGGGCATGGCGGCCTACTTCTTCGCTTTAGCGGCAGGCGCTGCGGTTTCTTCCGTCGCAGCCACTGCCAACGTGGCGGCACCCACCTCTACCAAGGCATCGGCCTGCGTGTCGGGTACTTCCAGCGGTTCACCGGCCTCATACGTCTCGCCATCGTGTTCAATGCGCGACAAGGCCAGCAGGGCCACCATCACAATTGCTTTCGCCATAGGTTTCTCCAAAAATAACTAACCAAATTACAAGTGCAGGCAGAACGCACACCCACCAGAAACACCGCAGAACTGGCTTTGCCAGGCTGCTGGTGTTGCCCCCTTCAAGGGAGGGTTGGCGAAAGATGCGCAGCACTGCTGCCTAGGGGTGTGCCAATCTATGCAATCGCGTTTTGGAAGAAGTAGCCCAGAGCCGGGCTGCTGAACACTTCCTTTACCGACTCCGCTACGCGCACCCGCTGTGAGCCACGGATGCCCATCTTGGGCTCGGGCATATCGCCCGCCACCTTGTCGCCCCACTGCGCCGTAAAGCCCCAGCAAGGTTGTTGCGCCATTGCCGCCTCGGGGTCGATGTACAGCAGGGCCGCATGCTTGCCCCATACCCGCTGGTTGTTCACCGCCTGGCCCTTGCGGGCCGTATTCACAAAGCCCGCGCCTACCACCACTTGCTTGATTTCCAGCACCTGGGCCAGCTGGTCGCGCGTCACCACGCCGCCGGTTTGCGCCGTACCAAAGACCGCTTGCACGATGCGTGGGTGCTGGCGCAGCTTGGTAAACGTCGCCTGGCCAAACACCGCGATGTTCGGGCGGAACACCGGAATGTCGAGTGCCGCCAGCAGTGCGTCCAGCGGGTTGCTGTTGGCAAAGTCGCTCCACTGGCCGGTGCCGCTCAGCGTTGCAAAGTTGGCAGCCGCATAGTTGGCGGTGTTGAACACCTGGCCTGCCACGCGCACCTCGCGGTCCAGCCCCACCAGCTTGGCCAGCAGCATGGTGCTAATGTCCAGCGGGTTGGGTGGGCCACCGCGCTCGGGCTTGGGGCTATCGGCCCAGGCCTGCACTTCATCGTTTGGCACCACATCGTCCAGGCCGTAGTCTTTCACTTCGTCGTTCACCAGGGTGCCGGTGAAGTCCACCTCGGTCGGTACGCTTTTGCGGCCCACCAGGGTCTGCGGCACGGTGTAGCCCTGGGCTACGTCGTAGTTCGACCACACGAACTTTTTAGCCGTGGGCACGCGGGGCATCACTTCATCCGCAATCAGCGTGACCGCCGGGTTGCTGTACACCATCGCAATGGCGGTCAGGGCGGGGTTAACGGGGTAAGAGGTCGTTGCCATGTTCTGTCCAGGTAGTTAGATAAGAGGTTGGGGTACTGCCGATTAGCCCTGGATAGAACCCGGCTCAATCATGATTCGGATCACATCGCCCGCCGCAGTCCCGCTTTCATCGGCAAAGCCCAGAATGCGGTTGTTCACACCCGCTGCGGGTGCCGCCACCACGGCGCGGCCTACCGCATCGGCGGTTACCGGTGAGCCGCGTGGCACGGCCGCGCCGCACTCCACCCAGCCAATGCCCATGCGCACCACGTCGCAGCGTTCGCCCAGTGCAATCGGCACTTCATTCACCACGCCCATCGCAAAGTCGGCGGCGGCGGTGGCCAGCGTCACGGTGCGGTCGGCAGCGCCGTACTTCACGATGCGGTTGATAGGGATAGCCAGTTCGGCCGTGTAATTGACTGCAAGCAGTGGGTTTGCCATGGGATGCTTTCGAAAGTTGAGGGGGTGGGTTGCAGGTGGGTCAGGCGCGGTGCTGCGCCGATACGTGGGCTACGGCCTGCGGCAAGCTCACGGCCAAGCCCTTGTCGGCTTGTTCCTTCATGTAGCTGCGGGTGGCTTCTGCCAGTTGGTTGGGGTCAGTTGCGTCCACCGTGCCGCCGTCGTCTGGGGTGGTCCGCTTACCCAGCTGCACCTGCACAGGCAGCGCGGCCATAAAGTCGGCAAAGAACTGCGCGGGGGTCTTCTTCACCTCGCCGCCCGTGTTTTTGCTGAAGCTGAACGCAGCCGGGGCGGCATCCAGCGACACCATGAACTCGGCCAGGCCGGGCACCAAGGCCGGGGGCAGCTTGCCCGCAGCCGTGGCGGCGGCAATCTCGGCACCAATGCGGGTGGCCTGCACGCTGGCCTGCAAGGTCGCCAGTTCCTGCGCCTGTGCCGCAAACTGGGCTTGGGCGGCGGCCTGCGCATCTTTGGCGGCCCTATCTGCAGCTTCGTCTAGCTGCGCTTGGGTAAAAGTCATTACGGCTCCTGGGTTGTGTTGGGTAAAGGGGTTGGGGTTCAAAGTGGTGGTGGGGTCATCGCCCGGCTCTGCCAATGCAGCGGCCTTGACGCGCTGGGCGGTATCGGCAATGGACTGGATACGCCAGTTGGGCAAAGTCGTGTCGGCCACTTCCAGGCCCTTGTCGGCAATCAGTTGGTCGCGCTGGCGACGCAGCAGCTCGGCTACATCGTCCAGTGCCGCGCCCATGTCCCAGTCGGCAGAGCCAAATTCAAATGCATCCACCTGCGCGCTGTAGTCCAGTGGGGCCAGCCCGCTGATGGCAGGCGGCGCAGCGCCCAGCCAGCCCACGTGCTGCAAGCGCCAGCCAGCGTCCTTGTCGTTGTAGACAGACACAGAACGGTTGCGGTAAGCGCCGCTGGCCACACCCGCTTCAAAGTCGGGGTTGATGTCCGAAAATTTGACATACAGCGAACCTCCCTCGCGCTTGGCATCTGCCGCTTGCACCCAGCCATAGGCCGGGTCGTTGTGCTTGGGGTGGCCCAACACGGCAGGCACTGCGCCCAGCGCAAGGTTGCTTACCATCTGGTCCAGGTCAGACTCCGCGAAGCGGCAAGCCCGGCCCTTGCTGTCGGTGTGCGCGCCTGCCTTGAAGACTTCGATCCAGTCGTTCAGGCCTTTGAACTGGTGCAGCTGGGAAGCCGGGGGGGTATTGGGGTGCTGTGTTTGCATGCCCTGCACTGTGCCGATGCAGGGCGTTTTATTCTTGGTGAACCGTTTCACCCACCCCAACGAAAACAGGCCCCGGAATGCGGGGCCTGTGGGGCGTTTGGATGCATCGGGTAAGCCGATGTACCAATAGAGACTTTAAACAGCTTTCAAACTACCGTAAACGGCCTTAGTAGGCCCGTGCCAGCGTCTTGGTCTGGTACTTGTTGTTGGCAATCAGCGATATGGTGGTTTTGCTGATCTTCAACACAGGGACAATCTCACTGTAAGAGTAGCCCCGTGCTAAAAAATCTTTGACCGATGCCACCATACCCGCGCTGATTTTTACGCCGCTTGGCTTTTCAACGCTTTGCAGGCTTTGGTTCAGAACCGCAATCATCTGCTGCCGCTCGGCCACCTCGGCTTGCAGCTGCTTGATCTTACCCACCACATCCACCACATTCATTACCATCCCTTTCAAAGTCCAAACGGATTATTCGCTTTGCCCGCATAGCTCTGCGGCCTAGGCGCTTCTTCAAACAAATCCATCGTGTAAACATCCGCTTCGCCGTCTCCGTGCAAGATGTTGATCACATGGCGGCGGCTGTAGCCAGTTTCGCGGGCAATGTCATCCATGGACAGGCCTTGCGTGCGTAGCTGGCGCACCTGCTCGTGGCGCAACTCGCGCAGGTAGGCATCGGCATTGGGCAGCTCCAGCGTTTCGCCTTCGTACTCCGCCACCAGTTTGCCAAAGCCCACTTCGCCCAGCAGCACCGCCAGCGGATGCATTGCCGTGACACGGTTGCGCTTCGGGATGGTGATGCGCCCGCCACCCGTGCGGCCCACCAGGCGCAGTGCATCGGCCTCACCCAGCACGCGCACCAGCTCACGCAGCGCGGGCGGCAGCAGGGCAGTATTGATGTGCGTGCTGGTGTCCGTCATAGCGTCTTCACGGGCTTTTTCAAAGGCGGCAGGGCGGCAGGCCCCACCCGCCGCAACCACTGCTTCAGCTCTTCAATCAGTTTGCACAGCTGCTCGCTGGTGGCAAAGCGCAGGGCATCCATCGGCCCCAGCGCTGTGCCGTTCAGTTGCCGCTTGGCCCACACTTCCACCGCCTTGTCACAGGCCTGGGCACTGGCCGGGCGGGTGACCCCGCCACGCTCCGCCAGGTCGTACCACATGGCGCGCAGCTTGCGGTGTTGCAGGCCGTGCAACGGCTGTGCGCCTGCAGCCACGGGCTTCACGGCAAAGCCCTTGGCCTTGAAGTGCGCCAGCAGCTTGTCGCGGCCTGCCGCATCCAGATCGGCGGCACTGGCCTTGCCCGTCACGGTCAGCAGCACATGCTGGTAATCCTCAGTGCTCAGACCCAGGTGGGCCTTCGCCATGTGGATCAGCCCCAGCGCGCGCTTGCGGTTGTCGGTGCCCATATCAGCCTTTCGTTGCCAGCACGGCCACGGTGGCAAAAGCGGCGGCTTCCCAGCACTTCTGGTCGGCAGGCTTCAGCCCTTCCCAGGGGTGGATGGCTTCGCCACGGCCCACGCGCTTGGCCTGTGCCTTGGCATAGGCTTCGTAGGCCGTGCGGCCCAGGTCTTCAAAAGTGGTGTTCATACCGACTCCTCTTTAGAAAATTCCACACCGTCACGACGGCAAAGATTGCGGCTGTTGCACCACCTTAGCCATCCGGCCAGCGCGTCGCCTTTGGCACGCTGGGTATCGGCTTCTGGCACACCAGGCACCAGCAATTTGCCTGCGCTGTTGCCTACTCCGCGTCTGGCCCGTACCTTGATTTCTCCGACCAGAAACGCTTTTGGCCCCTTCGCAATCTGGATCGCACCACTACCATCAGTGGCCTGGATCGGCATGGCATCACCCACTTCGATTAAGCCGGTGGCCCAGCACCAAGCTATTTGCGGGCGCAGGTCATAGAAGCTGCGACCACCGCAACGAGGGCAGCAAAGTTCTGACACGATGTAATAGTCTTTGCGCGGCATGCTGACCCGCTCCGATTCCATGTGTTGGTTGCGGCAGCGAGTGCACCGCACCAGGATGTCGTGGGTGCTCATTCGGCACCCCCATCACTAGGTTTCAAAATTTCCTCTTCGCTCTCGTCGTAAAGCTCTTTGAATTTCACATCGGGAACACGGGGATACGTTGAAAAATGTTGATCCAGCAGGCCCAGCCCATCATGGTGAAGGCCACCACCGTAGTAAGCAGCCATGCGGGCGGCGTACTGAAAAACATCATTCATGTCGTTGACTTGGAAAAGTTCTTTGCTGAATAAGGCCAGATATTCGGCTTCGGTCTTTGATCCAAAAAAGGTGGGAGAGAGTTCGATCTCAATCTCTTTTGTAATGATTACCCGTACGGTGCGTTTCATACCACCGCCAAATCAAGGTTGATAGGCATGTATTCGCCGCTTGCTTCATTGCGCTCGTAGAAGCGGATGTATTGCTTGCTGCTGGCTACTTGCATGCTGTCGTCGATGGCCTTCATCGCCCGCTGCCAGTCATCATCTTCAATGTGCAAGCGGCGCAGGCCCAGCACCCGGCTGGTACTGATCTTGCCCGCGCTGTCCACCTGGAACGCGTCGTTCACCAGCACTTTGATATTGCCGTTGCTGCCCTTGCTCCAGACCTGGATGCAGCCGTCGATCAGCGCTTTGGCAGCTTGCAAACGCTCATCAAACACAATGCTTTCTTGTGTGGCGCGGATGATCTTGTAGCGCCCATCAAAGCTCACCAGCGTGATGTTGCCCTTTCCCTTACCCGCGCTGCGCTTAACCCCATATTCCTCCAGGCTGCGCGCCACAAAGTCCGCCACGGCCTGCATGGCATTGGTCTTAAAAGCCGCCATGCTGGCCCGGTGCTCTTTGGCCGCATTGCACAGCTCTTCTACCGTGCGGCTGCGGTCCTTGTCGATCTCTTGTATTTTTGCCACAGGCACAAGACTGCCCTTGGCATCCTTCCAGTAACCGCGTGGAATATCGTTTTCGGTGTTCATTTGCTCTCTCCGTTGGTTGGTAAATAGGTATCGGGCGGGATGCCGCGCAGGTACTTCTGGCGTGTCTCAAAAGCGGCTTTCAGTCGGGGCAGGTCACGCTCCAGCAGCCTGCCTTTGGCCGCGTCTTTGATAGCCGCCAGCGCCTGCACCGTCGTGGCTTTGCCCATCTCACGAATGGCACAAGCCGCCCGTACATCGCTGGTGCCGTGGGTAATGCGGTCGGCGGCAGGGGCGGTATTCACAGCGGGGCCTCCAGCGCGGCAATCGCACCCATGGCGATGGCAAAGGCCATGCAGGCCAGCCACAGCGCCACCTCCGCCAGCGCCGCCTTCATGCCACACTCCGCACATGGATGCCGGCATAGCCGGGGAAGCGCGCCATGGCCAGCAACGTGGCCGCAAAGGCATCGGGGTATGCACCCCGGTGCTCTCCGACAGAGCCGTCTTCCATGGTGATGGTGACCAGGTAGGTTTTCATGCGCGTTCTCCCTTTTTGATGGGCTTGTCCATGTAGAGCACCTTGGCGGCGATCGTCTCCACCATGGGGGCCGTCAGGGGCAGTTGCTTCACGCCGTAGTCTTTGATGGCCGCCACCAGGTTCTCGGTCAGCACCCGGGCGCTTCCGTTGCCGTAGGCCCACAAGGCATCCAGCACAGCGTCGCTCAGCCCCCCCACATCCGCCGCAAGCGCAGCGCGGGCCATGTCGTCGGCATCGTCGCGGGTGATGCGCTCTATGGTCTTGGGCCACATGCCCACCCGGCTGCGCACCTGGTCAAACTGGCCGTGCTGGGGCTTGATCAGCGCGGTCAGCTTTTCGGTACCGCACAGCACCACACCTACCTGGGCAATGTCGTGGATGCGGCGCAGGTACTCCATGGCGCTGGGGCTCAGGCGCTCGGCTTCGTCCACGATCAGCAGGTAGTTGGTGCCGCTGAGCACCTGCACCAGCTCGCTGAACTTGTTGTCCAGCCCACGCGGCACAGCGTTGTGCAGCTTTTCCAGCAGCCGGGTCAGCAGCACGCCGGGGGTCATGTTGGGGCTGCTTTCCACCAGCAGCGACATGGGGTTGGCAGCGCAATATTCTTTGCAAAAGCGGGTTTTGCCCACGCCCACATAGCCCGTCACCACACCAATTTTCTGGTGCTTGCGGGTGCGGCCAAACACCACTGCCATCAGCTCGTGCACGCTGCCCATCACGTAGCCGGGTGTGCCATCCTTCAGCCGCTCACCCTCCACGTCCAGCACGCTGATGCACTGGTTGAGCTGCTTGGTTGGGCTGCTCACGTACTTGAGCGACAGAATCTGGCTCAGCGTGCCGCTGGGTATGCTGGCCTTTTTGCTCAGCCAAGCGCGGCTTTTGTCGTGCGCCGTGAGCCACTTTTTAACGGTGGCCACGCGCTCCAGGTCTTGCGCCGTGTACACGGTGCCCGGCCCGTTGGTGGTGCCGTTGGTGGCGTTGGTAGGGGTGTCGCTCATGTCTTATCGCTCCAGCTCAAAAGGTCAATGTCGATGTCGGGCTCTGTGGGTGGCAGGGGCAGATGCGCTACCGGTGCCAGGTCTTGCAGTGCTTTGACCTGGTCGTCTGCGGTGACCGCATCGCTGCGGCGGGCGCGGGCCTCGCTCACCTTGCGTTCCAGTCGCTTTTCTTGCCCCAGCAGGCGGCGGTTGCGGCCTTCTTCCAGGCGGCTGGTGGGCAGCACGCTGATGGTCTTGGTCAGCTTGGCCTCGGTGACCAGGCGGCCCTTCAGGTCGTAGACCCATACCGTGCGGTCGTCGTGCAGGTCGTACTCCACATGCACGCGCTGCGCGTCGTACAAGGCCAGGGCCTCCGCAAAATAGGTGCGGCCATGCAACGTGACCACCTGGCGCAGCACCGTGCGTTCTTCGCGGGGCCGCACCATGGCCTGCGCTTCCATGCCCACCGCCACCGGCACCAGCTCGGCCCACATCTGGGCAGGCGTGCGGCCGTGCAGCTTGGGCTGGGGCTGGTTGTGGTAGTGCTTCAGCCAGTCGGTAAAGCTCTGCACATAGGCCTGCAGGCTGGGCAGCGTGCGCTTGCCCTGCACCAGCTCGGCGCTCAGGCGGCGGTTGGTTTCCGGGGCCATGTCGTCGCCGCAGTACACCGTGCCACCGACAAAGAACTTGTCGTGTTTGTCGCGTACGGTGCGAAAGAAGCGTTCAATCCAGCCCTTGCCGTGTGGGTTGCCCGGCAGCGCACCAATCACGCCGATGTCAAACCGGGCGTAGAAACCGGTGGTTTCATCGCTCAGCAGCTTGGCACGGTAGCCAGGCCCTCTGTCAACGTAGACCCAGGCGGGCACATGGTCAAACTTGGCCATGGCGTGGCTCAGGGCGAACATGGTGGACACGGTGCTTTCCGATTCCGTCATGTACCAGCCCGCCAGATAGCCGCTTTTGACGCAAATGAACGCCGTCAGCTCGGGGCGGTAGGGCTTGCCGGTGTTGGGGTGGCCCACGTAGCAATCGGCGGTGTGGCCGTCGCCCGCGTAAATCTCGCCCACCAGCACTTCGTCCAGGTGGCGGCGCTGGTACTTTTGCCGCGTGAGCTGGTGCAGGTGCTTGCCAATACGGGCCGGGCTGTTGGCCCCCAGGGTGGCGGGCAAGGCCTTTAGGTAGCGCTTCACCCGGCTGGGGGTAGCGTCTTCAAACCCTTCTTGAATCAGCTTTGAAGACACATCGGCAAAGCCGGGCTTGCCGGGTATGTTGTACAGCTCTATGGCGCGGGCATCCCAGCTGTAGCCCTTGCGCACCCGGCCTGTGTGGGCGGGCAGCAAGGCGTTTTTGCCACCTTTGAGGTAGTCGCGCAGCCAGCGCTTGATGGTGGGCTCGCTCAGGGTGGCATCGTTGTGCAGGCAGGCTGCCAGGTGGCGTGTGCGGGTATCGGCCACTCCCCCATGCAGCTGCGCTGCCAGCAAGCCCGCCGCCCGGTTGATGCTGGCCCCCTGGCCCACCAGTGCTGCCAGCGGTGCCAGCAGGCCCTCGCGGAAACCGGCTATGCGGCGTTGGTCTTCGCTGGCGCTGGCCCACGGGTCCGCCGTCAGCACGGCGGGTAGGTCGGCCATGTTGTCTATGTGTTGAACGAGCTTGAGTGCGCGCATGGTGGGGTCCGGGCTTTAAGCCTTGAGCTGGGGCGCGTTGGCTGGGCGGCCCTTGCCACGCGGGCGGGCCGCATCACGGTCATGCTGGCGCAGTGCGGCTTCGTGGTTGTGCAGGGCGGTCAGCTCGGCCCATTCCTTGGCAACCGACTGGATTTCTTCCGGCGTGAGGAACGACAAGCCCTCGGGCTTGTCCGGGTTAATCGCCGTGCCAATGGCATCCGCATAGCTGCCAATCAGCCCATCCAGTTGCAACCGCAGCGCCACCAGCCCGGCCAACACCAGCCGGGTGCTGGGTTCTACCCACGGGCCTGCCAGGTCGTGGCCACGAAGGCCTGCCAGCTCCACGCCCAGGGGGTAGATGCTGGTGAGCGCCAGTTCGACTTTCTTCACCAGGGCTGCTGCTTCGGCGCGGATGTCCAGCACCATGGGGGGCACGCCGGAATCCTCTTCGCTTTGGCTACGGCGCTTGAGTTGCTTTGCCAGCCCATCGCGTTGCGCAATAGCCGTATCCCGCTGTGTTCTTGCATCAGCAAGCGCACGCTCCAGCTCACGGGAGCTAAGTTCGACGACCTTGTGCAGTCCGTCCGCCATGACCGCCTCCAGCACTTCGGGGTCGGCGTAAGCCAGTGAACATACCTTCGTGCGGGGCATATCCAACAGCAGGTCCTGCTCCTTGCCTGAACGCGAGAACACAAACTGTGCGTAGGCCATCGCCCGCTGGGCCTGTCGCACTTCAATGCCACGCCGTTCAAGTTCCGGCAGAAACTGGCCGTGTGCAAGGGTGTTTTTAATGGTCAACAGCAGCAAGCCATGCGCCGCAAAGTGCCGCTTGCTGGCCTCTTCTTGCTGTATTACCTGCTGCCAAAGCGTGTCCACAGGCGCCGCTAGGTCGATGCTTATCTTCCGCGCATAGGCCGCCGCACCCAAAAGCGACACGCCGTCGCTTTTCTCAGTCGTACTTAAGTCGGCAGCGCCGTCCGATTGGTCCAACACCTTCAATGCTGTATCTTGTTTCTTCATTTCCCGGCTCCTTCTTCACGTAGTTGTTGGATTTTTTCTTTGCGGCACTTCACTTGCCATGCTTTCAGCAATGCGCTGGCTTGCCGACCCTCGGCCCTCCCGTCGAGTAAGCGGGTCACCTCGCCGTACTTGATGGCCCACATCAATCCGTGTTCGATGTGTTCGAGCTGATCGGCGCTTAATCCCCTGGACAGGAGCGCATCCCCAACAAGGTCGAGGGCTTTCTTGGAACGTCCAATGGCGGTATTCATGCCGCTTCCTTCAAACCTAGCTTCACAGCGATTTCATGACCACGGCCACGGCGGGCCTTGTTGATGCCATTGACGACGCGCACCACTTCGCAATACGGATAGCCATTGCTCTCCGCAAATGCCTTAAAAGTGCGGCCTTCTCGCTTAAACTGGGTCTTAACTTGGTCGGGTGTTAGGGGCATTTGCCGCTCCTTAATTGCGTTGTTAAAAAGTTGTTGATGACGTATTGTAGGTGTAATTTTTACACCTAACAAGGATTTTTCTGTGATTTCTACACTTGTGAAAAAAGTAATGGCTGAGTGCAAGCTCAAGCAGGCAGACCTAGCTGAAGTGCTGGGCGTACCTTTGGACCGCGTGAAAGCGTTGACTTCGAGCCGCGTAAAGAACCTCACGCGTGAGGAAAGTGAAGTGCTGATTGATGTACTGAAGATCAGGGCCAGTTGGCTAATATCTGGGGAAGGCCCTATGTTTCAGAGTGACGATGAAACCGAAGACGAATTCGTGGCCCGTCGTCAGCGAATCAGCCGCATGGTCGAGCTGGTCAATGCCATGCCGCTCCGTGAGTTCACCCGCATACGCCTATGCGGCCTGATGAAAGGCGATGTGGCGCAGGATGGCCTCTACATTGCCAACGCCATCCGCAATGAGGCACTAGGCATCGACTTCGTGACCGGCAAGCCCATCGACGCAAGCCCAGCCCCGGCTCCGGTGAAGGTCAAACAGAAAGCCAGCGGCCCCGGCTCCAGCATCCAGGTGGGCGGTTCAATTTCAGGTTCAACAGTATTTAACGGAGAGATGGATGGCGACAGTGCAGCGGCAGGGCGGAAGCGGGCAACACGTACAAGTGGGGCGCGACGTTAATGGCGGCGACTCCATCAGCATCGGCAACATCACGATCAATATCCACCACGGCCAGCCTGCTGAGGCCAAGCGTGAGCAGCCCACCACTGTGGGCGGGCTGCTGGGCCTGATTGGCGACCTGAAGCCCGCAGAGCACAAATCGTTTTTGAAGTTTCTGCACACCGTGCTGGGCGACCTGCCGCTGGCCGAGGTGGATGGAGCGACGTTGAAGCGGGTGAATGCGTATGTGGGTGCGATTTTTGAGAGGCGCGCATGAAGGCGGTGGCGGCCATGGCGGCCTTGGCTTTGCTGGTGTGCGCACCCATGGCGCAGGCACAGAACAAGCTCTCCCATGCCAACTATGAAGAGGCTCGCATGCTCTATGACGAGTTTGGTAAAACCCTTGGCAGGGTCATGCTGTGGCAAAAGAAAACGCCCCAAGAACGGGCCGCAAGCCTGAAGCAAGCCACGGCCCATCAGGCCCGCATCAGCAAGCTATTTGGTGATTTTTCGCAATGTGCCAACGCTGCCAATCTGCATGTAAATTTTGTCAGTGACCTGAATAAACTGGTCTCTGCTGGAGAAGGTGCGGGAAGCTTGGATGCGTTTGGATTGTTGGGGGCACTGAGTGCTGCTGAACGATTTGGCAATCACCGTGGTGGGTGCTATGACGAGGTAGAGGCGTTGAATACGCCTGTGAAAAAATGATGAGAAAACCGTCGATATCAATCGTGCTATTAGCTGGTGCGATATCACTGTCAGCCTGCGGCGAGCGCTACAAAATTGATGAACCACCCGTCGAAAAAAGAGAAATTACCGTACTGATACAACGGCCTGTATTTCCCGGCTCATTGGTGCGCAAATTTCGTGCAGAAAGTTTCACTTTTGGGACTGTACTTGACGAGATCGGAACGCTTGAGCCGACCTGGAATGTCGGTGTGCGCTGCGAAGGCGGGTACAACAAGCAGCCGCCGTTGTACTCTGTTGATATGACCATCATCCATGCTGGCGCACTGGCAGATGAGGGAATTAAGCTAACCCAAAATATGACCATGCACGAGCTTTGCATGAAGCGGGCTTACCAACACCTAGAGATGCTTAAAGGACTCAAATCCGATGAGTTGAAATATTTTCGCTGAGACAAAACAATGAACCGCAGAACACTTTTCGCCACCCTTTTCGCCACCGTCCTTGCCGCCGTATCGGTTGAAGCGGAAGCCCGTGGCAGCAGGCGCAGCGGCGGTCACTCGTTTAGCCGCAGAGGCTTTGGTGGCGGCGGCGGTGGCTATAGCGGTGGGGGTAACTCCGGCGGCTGCGGAAGCCGTGGCGGGGCCAGGTATCGCAAAGCCAATGGCAAATGTGCCGGGCGTAATGAATGAGGCGTTGCAGCACACGATTCTCCGTATTTTTGACCAAGAAAGACTTCTCAAAATGAGTACGCCCAAGCCACCTCCACCTCCACCAGCACCTCGGCCACCACCCCCCACTCGCCATGACTATGGTGGGCGAAAGTCTGGCAATGATGTGACGACCTTCCATCCCGCGCCGCCATCCCCGCCTGCGCCGCCCCGGCCTGGCAAGTAGCGTTGCAGCACTGCGGCCTATCGGCCACAATCCGGCTATGACTGACACAGACAAAGACCAAGCTTGGACGCTGTTGTGGGATCGCCGCGCAGGCGTATTGCACAAGCTGCTGGTAACCCACCTGTACCACCGCAAACGGCAGCGCTTCTTTGACCTGCTGGACAAAGGCACCAAAGCTGCCACGGTGCTACTGGGGGCCTCGCTCTTGGGCGAGTCACTCAAACAACATTTGCCACTGGTGGCTGCTGCTATCTCTGGTCTAGGCTTGCTGGCTTTGGTGTTTGGCTATGGCGACCGCAAGCAAATCCACAAAGAGCTGGCCGAATCGGCCATGCAGTTGGTCGCCAAAGTCGAAGAGGCCCCACTTGCACAACTCACCGATACGCTGGCTGGGCAATGGGAGGCGGATCTGTCTCGCCTCAATGCCAAAGAACCGCCCACGCTGAAAACGCTGGTGGTTATATGCGAGCGCGATGCAGCCACCGCAGCCAACCATCCCGCCCATGTGCCTTTGCCGCCCTGGCATAAGCGCGTGCTGGCCGACTTTTTGGCCTAGCGCCGCCCGCTGGTGAACTAGTTCACCAGGCCAAAAACACCCCCACTCCCGACACTCAGGGCACCCTAACCGGTGCCCTTTTTTCTTGTGTCTCAAAGGAGTGGAATATGTTTAAAAATGCCCCGCGCATGCTCTTGTGGTGTGTGCTGACGATTGCGCTCATGGCCGTGTCGCTATGGGTCCAATCCCGCGCCCCTGGCAGCGTGCTCACCGTCACGCTGTACAAGGCCCACCTGATGGCCCTGGGCGGCTGGGGTGGCTACTGGCTGGACCGGGCGCTGTTCCCGTATGATCGCCCGCACCAATACCTGGACTTACCTGAACTCCCGCCGGGGAAGAAACTCGATTTATCGGATGCACAAACCCGGCAAGCCTGCGGATACGGCCCGGACTTCAGCGACTCCATGCTGCGCCGCGCCATCATCGTGGCGGCCTGCTTGATCTGCGTGGGTTTGGGGGCGTAAATGCACGCACTGCATGCCCTTGATGTGCTGCGCTTGGAGCGAGCCAGCTTCTGGCGGCGCACCATCGCCATCCTCAGCACCTACCTGGTCACGGTGCTGCTGGCCGCCAGTTGCACCGCGCCCATTCCCGCCCATAGCGCGGGAATCTCCACGCCCCCAGCCCACAGCGCCAGCATTCCCGCCCAGGCGCAGCACCACAAGCTGACCCTGAAGCGCGAAGCCCAGCGCGTGTGGGGCCTGCAAGCCCCGGTGGCCAGCTTCGCGGCACAGGTCCACCAGGAGAGCCGCTGGAATGCATCCGCCCGCAGTCCCGTGGGGGCCATTGGCCTGACCCAGTTCATGCCCGCTACGGCGCAGTGGATCGGCGGCATGTCGCCCGACCTGGCCGAGCGCGCACCGCTGAACCCCACTTGGGCATTGCGCGCCCTGGTGGTGTACGACCAGTGGCTATTCCAGCGCATCCGCGCAGACAACGACTGCGAGCGCATGGCCTTCGCACTCAGCGCCTACAACGGCGGCCTGGGCTGGGTCTACAAGCGCCAGAAGCTGAGCCCGCAGCCGGGGCTGTGCATGGGGCACACCTGTGCCATCAATCCCGGGGTGACACCCGCCAGCCAGCGCGAGAACGTCCACTACCCCGCCGTCATCCTGCTGACCTTTGAGCCGCTCTACTCCGGGTGGGGTGCTGGTTCTTGCACAGGGGCAGTGCTGTGAGCGCCGCCGTGAAGTGGGCAGCGGCAGTGTTCACCGCCCTGATTTTGGCTGGCCTGCTGCACGCCATCTACAGCACCGGCCACGAGTCTGGCACGGCTGCGTGTGAAGCCGCCCACGGCAGGGCCGTAGAGAAAGCTGAGCTGGTTGTCCATGCCCAGGCCAAAACCGATATCACCCGCGCCCACACCACAGGCCGCCAGCGTGAGCAAGAGCGCCGCGCCCTAGACACCGTTTTTACCCAACTCAGCCAAGAGGCCGCCCATGAAAAACCTGATCCTGTCGATAGCTGCGTGCTGCCTGCTAGCCGCCTGCGCCTCTGGAGGGCTGCGAACGTTGGAGCCAACACTGGTGCAGCCGATAACAGTGCCGCCACCGGCGAACTTGACGGCTCCACCGCCACCCCTGGCGCCACCCCAGTCGGGCCAGATGCAGGCGCTGGAAGCCAACCACCGGGCGGTAGCCCTGGCCTACCACCAGCTAGCCAGCCAGATGTGTGGGTTGCTGGCCTTCCTGCAACTTGACACGCAAGGCTGCGCCCCGTGGACGAAAAGTTTTTTGAACAAGCCAGTGCCCTAGAGCAGGTGCTGCGCGACAACGCCTTGCGCAATGCACAGGCCCAACTGGACGGCCCCGGCCAAAGCGATTGCGAAGGCTGCGGCCAACCCATTCCACAGGCTCGCCGCGCAGTTCTACCTGGTGCAGTTCGTTGCATCGCCTGCCAATCCATTTTTGAAAAATTGAAAGTAAAAAAACATGTCTGATACCTCTACCGCTGTGCTTGTTGAGCTGGGCCAAGTCAAAGGCCAATTGCTGGCCATGACCGACCTGCTGCGCCAGAACCATATGGCTACGCAAACCCGGATTGAAGACTTTTCAAAGTCAGTTGGCGTGCGGTTTGACGGCATCGAGAAGCGCTTGGGCACGTTGGAAGAAAACGAGCGCGGCACAGCCATCCGGGCCGCCGGTACCGGTGCGTTGGCTGGAGCCATCGTGGCCGCAGGTGTGGCCATGATCAAGGGCCTGGGCCACTAAAACCCATGGCCTATTCCCCGCAAACGCGCGCCAAGGTACGTGCCAAGTACGTGCAGGGCGCACCCCTCAAAACGGCGGCAGAAGCCTGCAAGGTGCCCTACAACACCGTGCGCAACTGGAAGCGTGAAGACGCAGAGGCCGGTAACGACTGGGACATGGGCCGCACCGCCCGCCGCATGACCAAAAGCGGCGTGGAAGAAATGGCCAACGAGGTGCTGGGCGAACTGGCCGACCAGTTCCTGGTCACGCTGGATGCGGTCAAGAAAGACCCTGGCATGTCCGCCGCCACGCGGGCGCAAATCTTGGTGCAGCTGATGGACGGCTACGGAAAATCCATCAACGCCGCCAGCAAGGCCATGCCCAACGCGAACCGCTTGGCCACCGCGATGGACGTGGTGAAGTTTCTCAGCCTGTTCATCACCCAGCACTACCCCAAGTTTCGCGAGACTTTCATTGCGGTAACCGAGGCAGCGGGCAACGACTTTGTACGTGAATTTGGAGGGCAATCGAATGCTTAAAAACCTGTTTGCTTTGGCCTTGATGCCATTGCGTTATGCCGTGTTTGCGGTCGTATCCATCTTGGCAAACCTGTTGGTGTGGGTGCTGTCGCCCGTGCTGGCCCTACTGGTAGTGCGGGAGGCTTGGGAGGACGTGCAACGCCAGTGGTTGCCCCGCTGGTGCCGCTGGCTGCAAACCCACGATGCACCACTGGACGAATGGTGGCGCGGCGGCTATTACAAAACGGCCTTCGCCTGGAGCGCCAAGCTGACCGATGCCGACTTTGCACAGTCCGCCTGGCTGCGCTACGTGGCGCGCATGTGCTGGTTGCAGCGCAACCCGGCCTATGGGCTGGCCACCTATGCGCTGGGCTACCCCAAGACAAAACGGTATACGCAAGCCGTGTTGACGAAACGGGGCGAGTGGGATACCGCCAGTACGAACGCAGAGCTGGTGGTGTGCATGTGCTACGACAACCCTCTATGGCTGCGCGGGGCCTTCCTGCTGCGCGCCCAGCTCTACTACACCCGCACCCGCTATGTGCGCATCCAGTTTGGCTGGAAGCTACAGCGCGAAGAGCCCAAAGTGATGCTGGCTACCCACTTCAACCCATTCCGCAAGTGGGCTAGCACCTGATGGCAAAGCAGCGCCAGTTAAAGGAAAAGCAGTTCCTGGAAGAACTGCGTGGCTTTGCCGATGCCCAG
The DNA here is from genome assembly GCF_056521445.1 of Rhodoferax sp. LB1P47. Taxonomy (NCBI): domain Bacteria; kingdom Pseudomonadati; phylum Pseudomonadota; class Betaproteobacteria; order Burkholderiales; family Comamonadaceae; genus Rhodoferax; species Rhodoferax sp. LB1P47. Next base: position 211,619 of record NZ_JBWMAU010000004.1, read on the forward strand.
CGCAATCTGTTGGAGGCCGAATGCGATGGCTTCGCCACGGACTTCAGCGCACGCGATGCCCGCCGCACCCGTGCGCATGGTGATTACGAATTCTTCTGCCGCACCTATTTCCCCCACTACGTCAAAAGTGAGCCCAGCCTGTTCCACCGCTGGTTTTTTGACAATGTGCCCAAGCTGATCGACGAACCCCGCGGCAACTGGGTCAATATCTCGGCACCCCGGGGCGAAGCCAAATCCACCCTGGGCACCCAGCTGCTAACGCTGTGGTGCGTGGTCACGGGCCGCAAGCACTTTGTGCCCATCGTGATGGATAGCTTTGACCAGGCCGCCACCATGCTGGAGGCCGTCAAAGTGGAGCTGGAAAGCAATCCGCGCCTGGCCATGGACTTCCCCGACGCTTGCGGCGCAGGCCGCGTGTGGAATGCAGGCGTGATCCTCACTGCCAACGGGGCCAAGTTGCAAGCCTTTGGCTCTGGCAAAAAAATGCGCGGCCTGCGCCATGGCCCGCACCGGCCCGACTTGGTGCTGCTGGACGATATTGAAAATGACCAAAACGTCCAAAGCAAAGACCAGCGCGACAAGGTAGAAGCCTGGGTCAAAAAGACCGTGATTCCGCTGGGGCCGCCCGAGGGCACGATGGACATCGTCTATCTCAACACCATCCTGCATTACGACTCGGTGGCGAACCGTTTCCACAAAAACCCGCTGTGGAAGCGCATCAAATTTCGCGCTATCACCCGCTGGCCAGACCGTATGGACCTGTGGCAAACGTGGGAGGAGCTGTTTATCAACGACGGCGAAGAAGCCGCCGATGCCTTCTATGCGCAGCACCGCACCACGATGGATGCCGGGGCCATTGCCAGCTGGCCCACCATGCGCCCTGTGGTCAAGCTGATGAAGCTGCGCGCTGGGGACCACCACGCCTTTGACTGCGAGTACCAGAACGACCCCAGCAACGACGATGCGGCGTTCTTCACCCAAATGCAATATTGGGTGCAACCGCAACGCGACTGGGTGTTCTACGGCGCACACGATCCCAGCCTGGGCAAGAACAACAAGAGCCGCGACCCCTGCGCCTGCCTGGTGGGCGGCTTTGACCGCTTGAGCGGCAAGCTCAGCGTGGTAGAGGCGGCTGTGGCCCGCATGGTGCCGGACCGCCAAATCAGCAAGATCATCGAATTCCAGCGCGCGTACCGCTGCCTGGTGTGGGGCGTGGAATCCATCCAGTTCCAGGAGTTTTTTCGGCAGGAACTGGTGAAACGATCCGCCCAGCAAGGTGTGCCCGTGCCTGCCGTGGCCCTCACGCCCAATACCGACAAGGCCCTGCGCATTGAGTCGCTGAGCCCGCACGTTGGCAACGGCCTGATCCTGTTTAGCCAGGCGCACACCGTACTGAATGAGCAACTTCGCCACTGGCCCGAGGCCGACCACGACGACGGCCCCGACGCGCTGCACATGCTGTGGATGCTGTGCACCAGCCGGGCGGGCGGTATCCCCAAAATCATCACCGGACCCAGAAAATGACTCCAGCACGCGGCTTACTCAAAACCCTTGGCGGCTGGCTCAATAAGCCGATTGCCACGGCTGATAGCGACCCCCAGCGTTTCTTTGGCACGCTGTACGCGCTGCCCAACCCGGACCCCATCCTGCGCCAAATGGGCGAGGCGGACAAGGTGTACCAATCCATCATGGCCGATGCGCATGTGATGGGCGAGCTGCGCAGCGTGCGCGGTTCCTTCCGGTCCCAAGAATTCCGGCTCACGGCGGGCGATGCCAACAACACCGCATCCGCCGCCGCGCTGGACCTGTGCCAGCAGTGGCTGGCCCAGCAGCAGCCCAATGCCGTTGCCGACTGGCTGGAGGTGATGTGGCAAATGACCAGCGCCATCTTCAGCGGCTACAAGGTGCATGAGTTGGTGTGGGACTTGGTGAATGGCTACTACCTGCCGACCCAGGTGCTGGACCGCCCAAACCGCCGCTTCAAGTTCGACGTGGAAGGCAAGGTGTTGCTGGTGAGCCGGGGCAACTTCCAGGGCACGCCCGTAGAGCCGTACCAGTTTGTGGTCAGCCGCAATATGCCCACCACCGACAACCCTTATGGGGTCGCTTTGCTGTCGAGTTGCTTTTGGCCTTGGACCTTCAAAACTGGTGGCTGGCGCTATTTCGTCAAATACTGCGAGCGCCACGGCCTGCCCTGGCCCGTGGGGCGCTACCCGCAAGGTACGCCAGAAAAGGAGCAGCTCGAGCTGGCCGATGCGCTGGCCAGCATGGTCGAGTCCGGCTACCTGGTCACACAAGAAGGCACGGGCATTGAGTTGCTGGTGCCCAACAGCAGCGGCGGCAAGCTGCCCCAGCAAAGCCTGATCGACCTGTGCAACAAAGAAATGTCCAAGGCCCTCACCAGCCAGGCCATGGTGGGCGAGCAGCTGGACGTGGGCGCACGGGCCGCCAGCGACACCGCCAAAGCACGCCAGGATGAAGTCCACGATTCAGACCGCGACATTGCCGCCAGCGGCATGAACCAGATTTTTGCCTGGATCACCAAGTTCAACTTTGGCGATGGCGTGGCCCCGCCTACCCTGGAGTTCTACAAGCGCGAAACCGCTGGCAAAACTCGGGCCGAAACCTTCAAGATTGCAGCCGATATGGGTGCCCGTCCATCGCGCAAAGCCATGCTGGAGGAGTTGGACATGCCCGCAGCGGAAGACGATGCCGACGCGCTGCTGCCCGTCACCGCAGTCGTCCCCAGCGTCAAGCCACCGCCCATCAAAGCCGACTTTGCCGCACTGCAAGGCTTCACCTTCGCCCGTGCCGCGGGCATGACGGAAGATGAAGCCATGGCCCTGGCCAGCGAGGCCGCCGACCAGGCCATTGAAGACTACATGATTGCCCCGGTCTACGCCATGCTGGTGCAGTTTGAAAAGGACGGAAAAACGCTGGCTGAGTTCAAAGACGCGCTGGCCGACCTGGTGGGGCCGATGGACGACGATGCCCTGCGCGAAGTGCTGGACCGGTCGCTGACGTATTCCATCCTGCGTGGCGCTGCCACCAACGCCGCATGATGCGCGTCTACATTGCCGGGCCGATGTCGGGGCTGCCTGAGTTCAACTACCCCGCATTCCATGCCGCAGCCGCCAGCCTGCGGGCACTGGGTTACCACGTTGAAAACCCGGCGGACAACCCAGAGCCGCCCTGTAAGTCATGGGAAGGCTATATGGCCATGGCTATCAATCAGTTGGTGACCTGTGAGTGCGTGGCTTTTCTGCCTGGCTGGGCAGCGTCCAGAGGTGCACGCGTAGAGCACCGCCTGGCACACGATCTGTTCCTGAAGGTCATCACCGTGGCGGCTTTGCTGGAGGGCGTGGGCTATGGCGAATGAAGTCAAACCCTTTGGCGTGAAGTTCAGCGAAGCCATCGACTACCTGAAGGCCAAGCTGCCCGAGACCACCCTGAAGTGGGACGACCTGGCCGGGCCAGTGCATGGCCCCATCTTCGCCGTGGCCGGGGCCACCCAGGCCGACGTGCTGGGCGACATCCACGGCGCGCTGGCGCGTGGCCTGGAAAACGGCACCACCATCACCCAGTTTCGCAAAGACTTCGACAAGACCGTGCAGCAGCATGGCTGGACCTACAAAGGCAAACGCGGCTGGCGCACCCGTGTCATTTTCGACACCAACATGCGCACGGCCCACATGGCCGGGCGCTGGCAACAAATCCAGGCCAACAAAGACCGCTACCCCTATTTACAGTACCGCACGGCGGGCGACTCCCATGTGCGCCCCCAGCACCGCCTGTGGTCTGGCTTGATCTACCCGGTGAATTCGCCTTTCTGGGACACCCACTACCCACCGAATGGCTGGGGCTGCCGCTGCACCGTGCGCGCCTACGCGCAGCGCGACATCACGGCAAAGAACCTGCAAGTGCAGCCCCCATTTGACCCCGCCAAGATGAAAACCCGCGACGTAGTGACCCTGGACGGCGAATGGAAAGACCGCGTGCCCCTGGGCATCGACCCCGGCTGGGACCACAACGTGGGCAAGAGCTGGATCACGCCAGAGCTGGCCCTGGGCGAAAAGCTGGCCCGCCTGCCACTCGAATTGCGCGGTGCCATGGTCGATAAAGCCATTTCACCCGCATTTCAAACGGTGTTGAATGACCGTTTTAAAGCCTTTCGAGCGACCCTTAAAGCGGTAGGCCATCCTAGCGGTGAAGCGCAGATCGTGGGATTCCTGGACAGTGCCGCCCTGGATGCGCTGGCGCAGGAACTGCCTGCCGTTACGCTGGAGTCCACCGCCGTGGTGGTGATGGATAACAAAACCGCCCACCTGGAAGGTAACCACAAAGCCGCATCGGCACAGCAATGGCCCGAGGACTGGATCGACGCACTGCCTGAGCACTTTCGCAATTACCGGGCGGTGCTGTGGGACATCAAGGCCGAAAGCATGGTGGTTGTGCCGCAAGGCAGCTTCAACAGCACCGTGCCCAAGATCACCGTCCGCCTCAATCAAAAGACCAAGGCGGGTAAAGCGGTGTCGGTGGTGTCGTTGGGGAGTGGCCGGATCACCGACCTGGGCGATAGCAAGGCCTACAAACTGTTGGTAGGCAAGCTGTGAAGAAGGGGGCCAGGGAGTTCGCTACGTTCCATAATCAAACCGCTGGTGGGCGGGCTGGGGCTGGTGCATTTCCAGTCCACTGACCTGATCAAATTTTAGTCTTTGGGCATTAAACCCGCAAACTTCAAACACCTAACGGGCATTTTCTGGGCATTAAACCCACACTTCGCGCCCAATTTTGGTCACCCACTGGATCAAAATAAACGTTTCCTACCCCATCGCCCGATTTAGCCCAACCTTTTGATTCCATTGGGATTTTTTGGAATTCCGACCTGCATTCGGGTGGATCAATCTAAACGTCTCCCCCCTTGAGGCCGCTGCTACCCGTAGACCCAGTCGCGCCCGTAGCGCCCAGGCTGCCGTTGCAGACGTATTGGGTGCTGGTGATCTCGCTCGTATCGAGCACGCCGTTGGCGTTGTTATCCAGCCCCGCGTTGATGTAAGCACCGCCGCTGGCACAGTGCAAGCCCACGGCTTCTGTACCCGCCAGCACCAAGGTGGCGGCCTTGGTGCTGGTGGTATCCGTTACAGCCGCTGCCGTGTCAGAGCCACCACCGCAGGCAGAAAGGGCCAACGCGAGGGCCAGGGCGCACAGGGTGAAGCTGGGTCGCCGTGCTGGGCATGGCACGGGCGATGAGAGGGATAGGGTCATGGAAATCTCTTTTTAATAGCTACATACGCAGTAAGGACGTGCGCTAGAGGGCTAAAACACCCTCAACTCTGCGCTACGGGCTGGGCGTTTACTGCACCACAAAACTGCCCGAATAGCTGGTGTAGTCCAGCGGCATGAACACTCCACTGCCCAGGTATTGCAGCTTCATGGAGTCGTATTGCGAGCCGCTGAGGGAGCCGGTGGTGCCGGGAGTGGTGCCGTTGGTGGATGTGGTGTAGATCTGGTCGGCGGTCGCCGCCGCCACCAGTTGGTTGCCGTCAGACGACGAGGCCACTGACCACCAGTAGCGGCGGCTATCGCGTGGCGTCCAGCTCACCCCCGAATCGGTCGAGGTGAAGATCTGACCTTGAATTACAACCGCCACGAGTTTGATGCCGTCAGACGACGAGGCCACTGACCACCATTGGCGGTTGCCATCGCGTGGCGTCCAGCTCACCCCAGCATCGGCCGAGGTAAAAATCTGACCGCCAAATGCCCCCGCAACCAGATTGTTGCCGTCGGCCGATGAGGCGACTGAGGCCCAATCCCGGCTGCTCTCACGCCCCGTCCAAGTCACACCAGTATCGGTTGAGGTGTAGATCAGGCCTCCCTCCACCCCCGCCACCAACTTGCTGCCGTCGGCCGACGAGGCCACCGAAAACCAGAAGCGGTTGTCGTCGCGCACCGTCCAGTTCACCCCAGAATCGGTCGAGGTGTGGATCTGACCACCATATTCCACCGCCACCAGCTTGCTGCCATCTGCGGATGAGGCCACTGAGATCCAATTCCGGCTGCTCGCGCGCACTACCCAGGTCACCCCTGCATCGGTTGAGGTGTATATCTGGTCATTTTGCGTGACCGCCACCAACTTACTGCCATCAGTCGACGAGGCCACCGAGTACCAGGTACGGCTGTTCTCGCGCGCCGTCCAACTCACCCCAGAGTCGGTTGAGGTGTAGATCCGGCCATTCCGCACCACCGCCACCAACTTACTGCCGTCGGCCGACGAGGCCACTGAGCGCCAGCTGCGGACGCTCTCCCGCGCCGTCCAGTTGGCATACGCATTGATGTAGCTGTTCGGCAACGCCTTGGTCACCACCGTTTGCCCAGCGTTTTGCAGCAAGCTCCAACCGCCCGCACCCGCACCGCTGACCTCCACCAGATCACCCACCGCCGGACCCGTGGGCAGCGTGATCGCTACCTGCGCCGCGTTGTTGGCGATGTAGCCGGTGTTGGGCAGCGCCTGCTGGCTGGTGCCCGTCACATTGACCCAGGTCACACCGGGGCCAGGCGCGCCGTCGCAGGTGTAGGTGGTGCTGGTGATTTCTGCCGCATCGAGCACGCCGCTGCTGTTGCTGTCCAGCCCGGCGGTGACCTTGTGGCCACCGTAGGTGCAGTTAGCCCCAGCAGCCTCGCTGGCCACGGCGATCAGGCTGGAGAGGCCGGTGCTGCCTGTCGCCCCGGTTGTCCCGGTTGCCCCTGTGGCTCCGTTCGCGCCCGCAGCGCCTTGGCAGACGTAGTCGGTAGAGGTGATTTCGCTGGTGTCGAGCACGCCATTGCTGTTGCTGTCCAGCCCCACGCTGATCTGCGAACCGCCGTAGGTGCAGTGGCTGCCAGCAGCCTCAGTGCTGGTGCGCACCAGACTGGTGAGGCCGCTGCTACCCGTAGACCCGGTTGCACCCGCAGCACCCAGGCTGCCGTTGCAGACGTACTGGGTACTGGTGATCTCTGCCGTGTCGAGCACGCCGTTGGCGTTGTTGTCCAGCCCGGCGTTGATGTAAGCGCCGCCGCTGGCGCAATGCAGGCCCACGGCTTCTGTACCGGCCAGCACCAAGGTGGCGGCCTTGGCGGTGGTGGTGTCGGTCACGGAGGTAGTGGCCGCCGTGTCAGAGCCACCACCGCAGGCAGTCAGGGCCAACGTGAGGGCCAGGGCGCACAGGGTGAAGCTGGGCCGCAGCGATGGACGATGAACGGACAAGGATAGGGGCATGGCAATAAATCTTTTTTAATAGCTACGTACGCAGGAAGGATGTGCGCTAGAGGGCTAAAACATCCTCGACTCTGCGCTACGGATTGGGCGTTTACTGCACCACAAAACTGCCCGCATAGCTGGTGTAGTCCAGCGGTATGAACACCCCGCTGCCCAGGTATTGCAGCTTCAGGGTGTCGTATTGCGAGCCGCTGAGGGAGCCGGTGACGCCGAGGGTGGTGCTGTTGGTGAATGTGGTGTAGATCTGGCTGCCGTCCGCTACCGCCACCAGCTTGCTGCCGTCGGCGGATGCGGCCACCGATTGCCATTGGCGGCTGTTCTCGCGCGCCGTCCAGTTCACCCCAGAGTCGGTCGAGGTGTAGATCAGGCCGCCGTCCACCACCGCCACCAGCTTGCTGCCGTCGGCCGACGAGGCCACCGATTGCCAGCTGCGGCTGCTCTCCCGCGCCACCCAGTTCACCCCAGCATCGATAGTGGTGTAGATCTGGCCGCCGTTCTCCACCGCCACCAGCTTGCTGCCATCGGACGATAAGGCGACCGATTGCCAGCTGCGGAAGCTCTCCCGCGCCGTCCAGCTCACCCCAGAGTCCGTCGAGGTGTAGATATAACCGACGTTCTCCACCGCCACCAGCTTACTGCCATCGGACGACGAGGCCACCGAGACCCAGTTAAAGTTGCTGCCCTTTGGTGTCCAGCTCACCCCAGAGTCCGTCGAGGTGTAGATATGACCGCCGTTCACCACTGCCACCAGCTTGCTGCCATCGGACGACGAGGCGACCGAAAACCAGTTGAGGCTGAGGCTGCCACCCTGTAGCGTCCAGTTCACCCCAGAGTCGGTCGAGGTGTAGATATGACCGCCGTACAACACCGCCACTAGCTTGCTGCCGTCGGTCGACGAGGCCACAGATTGCCAGTTTTGATTGTTCGCCCGCGCCGTCCAGCTAACCCCTGAGTCGGTCGAGGTGTAGATCTGACCACCGTATAGCAACGCCACCAATTTGCGGCCGTCAGCCGATGAGGCCACTGAGCGCCAGTTGCTTCTGGTCGCCCGCGCCGTCCAGTTGGCATACGCATTGGTATAGCTGCTTGGCAGCGCCTTGGTCACCACCGTTTGCCCGGCGTTTTGCGCCAGAAGCCATCCGCCCGCTCCGGCTCCGCTGACCTCCACCAAATCCCCCACTGCCGGGGCCGTGGGCAGCGTGATCGCCACCTGCGCCGCGTTGTTGGCGATGTAGCCGGTGTTGGGCAGGGCCTGCTGGCTGGTGCTGGTCACCTGCACCCAGGTCACACCGGGGCCGGGTGCGCCGTCGCAGGTGTAGGTGGTGCTGGTGATTTCGCTGGCATCGAGCACGCCGCTGCTGTTGCTGTCCAGCCCGGTGGTGATCTTTTGACCGCCGTAGGTGCAGTGCGCACCCGCAGCCTCGCTGGCCACGGCGATCAGGCTAGAGAGGCCGGTGCTGCCTGTAGTGCCTGTGGCTCCGGTCGCCCCCGTCGCGCCCGTCGCGCCCGCAGAACCTTGGCAGACGTAGTCAGTAGAAGTGATTTCGCTGCTGTCGAGCACGCCATTGCTGTTGCTGTCCAGCCCCACGCTGATCTGCGAGCCGCCGTAAGTGCAGTGGCTGCCAGCAGCTTCGGCGCCGGTGCGCACCAGGCTGGTGAGGCCGCTGCTGCCGGTGGCTCCGGTCGTGCCCGTAGCGCCCAGGCTGCCGTTGCAGACGTACTGGGTGCTGGTGATTTCAGCCGCGTCGAGCACGCCGTTGGCGTTGTTGTCCAGCCCGGCGTTGATGTAAGCACCGCCGCTGGCGCAGTGCAGGCCCACGGCTTCTGCACCAGCCAGCACCAAGGTGGCGGCCTTGGCGGTGGTGGTGTCGGTTCCGGCGGTAGTGGCAGCCGTATCAGAGCCACCACCGCAGGCCGTGAGGGCCAGCGTGAGGGCCAGGGCGCAGAGGGTGAAGCGGGGCCGCCACGATGGATACGGCACGGGCAAAGAGGTGGATGGGGACATGGCAAAAGGTCTTTCAATGCTTAGGGTTACCCGCATAGACACGTGATACGGATTGATACGGGAAGAGCATAAAGATACATACCGTATGTGTCTGTCCCCAGTTTTGGGGACAAGCACCGCCACGGACAGGACACATAATTCAGCTTTTTGTTACAACTCATCCTCCCGGCCGCTGTGAGCTGGCGGTGGCGTCCCCGCAGCCCTTCCCCACACCACCACCGCATGCCATGCCCGAAAAAGCCCACCCAGCCATGATCCAAGTGGCGCTTGTCGAGGACGACGTGGAAGTGCAAACCGCCATCCTGGCCGCCGTGCAGGCGTCACCCGATATGCACATCGCCTGCGTTGCCAGCACCCGTGCGGCGGGGTTGCTGGCGCTGCAACAGCCGCCCGCCGATGTGCTGCTGGTGGACCTGGGGCTGCCCGATGGTTCGGGGATTGATGTGATTCGGGCGGCCAGCGCCTTGTGGCCCAGCTGCGCGGTGATGGTGTGCACCACGTTTGCAGATGAGGCGCATGTGTTGCAGTCGATTGAGGCGGGTGCGTCGGGCTACTTGCTCAAAGACGGCGCAGCGGGCGACATGCTGCATGAAATCCGCAGCCTGCACGGCGGCGGCAGCCCCATCAGCCCCCTGATTGCCCGGCAAATTTTGACCCGCTTTCGGGCCAGCCCCACGGCGGCCCCCGACGCGGTAGCCGCGCGCCAAGACAACGCCGCAGCGGCCTTGTCGGTGCGCGAAAAAGAGGTGTTGGAGCTGATTACCAAGGGCTTCACGGCGGATGAAATTGCCAAATTGATGCAGGTGTCGCAGCACACGGTGCAAACCTATGTGCGCCGCATTTACAGCAAGCTCAAAGTGAACTCCAAGGCCGAAGCGATATTTGAGGCCAGAAACCAGGGTTTGCTGTGACGCGGCGCAATGGCTGGCACCGTTGCTGGCACCGCTGCTGGCAGATTTTTCTGGGGCTTTGGCTGCTGCTCCTTGCGGGCTGCGCACAGGTGCCTGACGGCGATGTGGCGGTGCATTTGCAAGACGCGCAGCTGCTGTCGGTGGTGGGCACGGGCTATACGCCGCCACCGGGCCATGCGGATGCCGCATCGCTGCCGCGCAGTGGCTGGCAGGCCGCCACCCTGCCCCATATTGCAGAGCGCGAATTAGTACCCCATACGCAGGGGGAGACGCGCACCGTCACCGACTGGTATCGGCTAGACCTGCATGGCTTGCCCCGCTCGCCCGCACCCCGCTACCTGTACATCCCGCGCTGGAAAACCATCGGCCAGATCGCGGTGTATGCGGATGGGCAGTTGCTGTATGCCTCCGAAGGCAGCAAGACGCACAACGGCTACAACCACCCGCTGCTGCTGCGGCTCAATCCGGGGGCGGGCACGCTGTCGCCCGCCACGGTGCTGCTGCGCATCGACCGCTTGCAAAGCAGCGGCAGTGCGCTGTCCACGCTATGGGTGGGGGGCGCTCCGCCGCTAGTGTGGCGTTACCAGGTGCGCCAGCTGTTGCAGACGCAGCTGCCTTTTATTGGCGGGGCGGCCTTCTTATCGGTGGGGATTTTTTCGCTGGCGGTGTGGATACGGTTGCGGCGCGATTCGCTGTATTTGCTGTTTTTTGCAGCCTCTGCCATGTCGTTTGTGCGCATGCTGCATTACCACGTGGGCGGCAGCTACCTGCCCATGAACGACCAGTGGTTTGAGTGGATGACCGTGGCATCGCTGATGTGGATTTTGGCGCTGTGCCACTGCTTTTTGGAGCGCCTGCACGCGCACCCGATGCGGGGGCTGACCCCGTCGCTGATCGGCATTACCGTGCTGTGCAATCTGGTCACCCTGCCCGGGGCCGTAGCCCTTTTGCCCAGCCTGACGCTGTGGACACCCATGCTGTACATGCTGTTGTTGCCGCTGGCCGTGTTGATTTTTTTCGATGCCTTGCGCAACGGGTTTCGCACCCGGTCGCGGGAGGTGTGGTGGATGGCGGGCTGGCTGTTTGCCACCACGCTGTGCTGTGTGTACGACCTGGCATTGCAAAACAACCGGGTCAGCCCCGAGGGCATCTACACCAACCCCTACGCCATCATTGGGCTGTTCGTGATGTTTGTGTACATCATGTTTCGCCGCTATGTGGGGGCCGTGGCCGAGGTTGAACAGGCCAATATCCACCTGGCGCAGCGCCTGCACATCCGCGAATCTGAACTGGCCAGCAGCTACGCCCGTTTGCGCGAAGTAGAGCACCGCCAAACGCTGTCCGACGAGCGCCTGCGCCTGACGCAAGACATGCACGATGGGCTGGGTTCGTCGCTGGTAACGGCGCTGCGGGTGGTGGAGAGTGGGCGCATGACGGATGGCGCGCTGGGCGAAATCTTGAAGGGCTGCATCGACGACCTGAAGCTGACGATTGACTCGATGGAGCCGATAGAAGCCGACTTGCTGTTGCTGCTGGCCACGCTGCGCTTTCGGCTCGGGCCACGGCTCAAGGCGGCGGGTGTGCGCCTGCACTGGGAAGTGCAGGATTTACCCAAGCTGGAATGGCTGAATCCCCGCAACGCGCTGCATATTTTGCGGATCTTTCAAGAAGCCTTTGCCAACATCCTGAAGCACACCCAGGCCACCGAGATCCGCGTGCGCACCGCCGTGCAAGGCGATGGTGTTGAGGTCACCATTGAAGACAACGGCCAAGGATTCGACCTTGACAGCACGCTGCTCCAGCCGACGGGGCGGGGGCTCAACCACCAGCAACGCCGGGCGCAGGCGATGGCGGGCAGCGTTCACTGGACATCCGGCCACGCAGGAACCTGCTTTGCGCTGTGGTTGCCGCTGCGTCCACAGCGGGAGTGAGCCGGTCTACGAATGTTTGACCAAATTCGCAAACGTCTTGCGAAACTTCTCTACCTTGGGCGCGGCCACCATCAGGCAGTAGCCTTGGGTGGGGTGGTTGGCAAAGTAGTCTTGGTGGTAGGCCTCGGCGGGCCAGTAGTTGGCCAGGGGCCGCACCTCGGTGACCACCGGCTTGCGGTAGGTGCCGCTGGCGGCTAGCTCGGCCAGCACAGTCTCCACCACCGGTAACTGCCCGGGTTCGCTGGTGTAGATACCACTGCGGTACTGGGTGCCCACATCGTGGCCCTGCTGGTTCAGCGTGGTCGGGTCGTGGATGACAAAGAAGATTTCCAGAATCTCGCGCAGGCTGATGGCCGCCGGGTCAAACTCCAGCCGCACCACCTCGTTGTGGCCGGTCGTGCCGCTGCACACCTGCTCGTAACTGGGGTTCTGGAGCGTGCCGTTGCAATAGCCGCTTTCCACATCGGTAATGCCCTGCACCTGCACAAAAACGGCCTCGGTACACCAAAAACAACCGCCTCCTAGGGTAATTACTTGACGTGGAGTGGAAGCAGAAGGTGTAAGAGAAGACGTTTTTTGCATAGGCTGCTTTGTACTCTTATTTACACAGCCTGGACTTGTACACTCGGTTTGATAGTAAATTTACTTGCACTGTGGGCAAGTATTTACTACAAGCAAAAAGTGCCTCTGGCGCATATTCACATTGCGCGTGCAGCTATAAATAAGTGAGCAAATGACTTTAGGTGAATTCAAACCCCTGCTGACCGCCCTGGCCCTGCCCCCGGTAGCTCCACTGTTGCTGGCGTTCGGCGGATTGCTGCTGCGCAGGCGCCGCCAACGGCTGGGGGGCGGGTTGTGCCTGCTGGCCTTGGCCGGGCTGTGGCTGCTGGGCTGCAACGCGGTGGCGGTAGGGTTGGCGCAGACCATCCTGCCGCAAGTACCCGCCCTGCCTCCGGCCCGCGCAGCAGCGGTGTTGCAGGAGCAACAGGTGCAGGCGATTGTGGTGCTGGGCGGCGGCATCAAACCATTCGCACCCGAATACGCCACCGCCCAGCCCAGCGTGGATACCGCCACCCGCCTGCGCTACGGCGTGTGGCTGGCCCGGCAGTCGCAGCTGCCGCTGGCATTTACCGGCGGCGTAGGTTGGGCCAACAGCCACACCAATGCCCCGTCTGAAGGCACCGTAGCCCGTGCGGCCGCGCTGCAAGATTTTGGTGCCACGCTGCGCTGGGTCGAAGACCAATCGCGCGACACCGCCGAGAACGCTACTTACCTGCACGCCCTGCTGGCCCGTGACGGCATCCAGCGCATTGCCCTGGTGACCCACGCCTGGCATATGCCGCGTGCGCAGCAGGCGTTTGAACGGGCCGGCTTTACCGTGCTGCCCGCGCCCACCGGCTTTACCTTGCCCCAGCAGCGCAGCCTGCTGGAATGGCTGCCAACCCCCCAGGGCCTGCAAGCCTCCCGCGAAGTCATTCGAGAATGGTTAGGGCTGTTGGTGGCGCGGTAATGGCGCGGTAATGCCACACATTGACGTGCGCCCCACGCACGGGCTATATTAATAACCCGTTAGTCAGTAACCCCATGCCCACACCGCCTACCCCGCCCTCCGCAGACCCCTCGCCCAAGCGCGCGCGCCGCAAGGAAGAGCGGCCCGGCGAGCTGCTGGCAGCGGCGCTGGACCTGTTTGTGGAAAAAGGTTTTGCCGCCACCCGGGTAGAAGAAGTGGCCCAGCGCGCCGGGGTCTCCAAGGGCACGCTGTTTTTGTATTTCCCCAGCAAGGACGCGCTGTTCAAGGCCGTGGTGCGGCACAGCCTGTCGGGCCGCTTCACCGAGTGGGATGCCGAGATCGAGGGCTTCACCGGCAGCAGCGCCGACCTGTTGCGCCACGGCATGCAGAGCTGGTGGGAGCGGGTGGGCAACACCCCGGCAGCAGGCATCACCAAGCTGATGCTGACCGAAGCCCACCACTTCCCCGAAATGGCCGCCTTCTACCAAACCGAGGTGGTGCAGCCCTACCACAGCCTGGTGCGGCGCATCTTGCAGCGCGGGGTAGACAGCGGTGAATTTGCCCCCCTGGACGCCACCGCGATCGACATGGCCACCTACGGCGTGACCGGCCCGCTGGTGTTTCTGGCCCTGTGGAAGCACGCCATCGGCCTGCCCTGTGCCCCCGCCACGCTAGACCCGCAACAGTACATCGCCGCCCAGCTCCACACCTTGCTGCACGGGCTGTGCATGCGGCCAACGTAAATGGCGGGCAAACCGCCAAGACACGCCACGTTCCCCCCCTAAAATCCAAAGCTATCCTTGCATCTAGACCCAAAGAACCACCATGACCACCACCGCCCAGCTTGAACAGTTCCGCTTCAACATGATTGAGCAGCAAATCCGCCCCTGGGATGTGCTGGAGCCCACCGTGCTGGCGCTGCTGCACACCGTCAAGCGCGAGAATTTTTTGCCTGCCGCGCAACAGGCTTTTGCCTTTGTGGACATGGAAGTCCCGCTGCCCGGTGGCCAGTGCATGTTGGCCCCCAAGGTAGAAGCCCGTGCCCTGCATGACCTGAAGGTCCAGAAGCACGAGAAAGTACTGGAAATTGGCACCGGCTCGGGCTACATGGCCGCCCTGCTGGCCGCCAGCGCCCACAGCGTGCTGTCGCTGGAAATCCTGCCCGAACTCGCCACCCTGGCACGCAACAACCTGCGCAATGCGGGCGTGCGCAACGCCGAAGTCCGCCAGGCCGACGGAGCCCACGGCGCAGCGGCCGACGGCCCGTTTGACGTGATCGTGCTCAGCGGCTCGGTGGCTGCTGTGCCCGAGGACATCCTGGCCCAGCTCAAGGTCGGCGGCCGCCTGTTTGCCGTGGTAGGCCAAGAGCCCATGATGTGCGCCAACTTCATCACCCGCACCAGCGACACGGCATTTGCCACCACCAACCCCTGGGACACGGTGGCCCCGCGTCTGGTGCACTTTGCCGAACCCTCCAAATTCTCGTTCTAACCGTTATCTGATCCATGATTGCCCAAATCTCCCCCGCCGACCTGCCCCAGTGGCTGCAAAGCCAAACCACCCCCCTGGTACTGGATGTGCGCGAACCCGGTGAATGGCAGGCCGCCAGCGTGCAGGCCGATGGCTTCACCTTGGTGCAACTGTCGATGGGCGACATCCCGGCCCGCCTGGCCGAGCTGGACCCCCACCGCGCAATAGCCTGCCTGTGCCACCACGGCGCGCGCAGCCAACGGGTTGCCCAGTTTTTGCTGCAAAACGGTTTTGACAACGTGGTCAACATCGCCGGTGGCATCGACGCATGGTCGCTGCAACGCGATGCCAACGTGCCCCGCTATTGACAGGACTTACGCAAGCCCCCCTGTGCGCCCAGAGGGCGACACAGGGGGCGCTGCGTAAGTCCTAATTGATGTCTTGAAATTGGAAATGTAAGGATGACCATGCACCGCTTCCCGCTCGCCGCCCCCGCCGTGGTACTTGCCATTACGGCCGCTTTGGCCGCTTTCACTGGCGCTGCGCAAGCGCAAAGCTTGGTCGAACTGTATGACGCAGCCCGCGCCACCGACTCCACCTACCAGTCGGCCAAGGCGCTGTATGACGCGAATCTGGCCAAGGCCGACCAGGCCAAAGCCGGCATCTTGCCCACCGTGGGCCTGTCCGCCGGGCTGAACCGCAGCCTGCTCGAAGCCCGCAACCCGAGTTCCGAAAAAGACTACACCACCCAAACCGCCACCCTCAGCGGCTCGCAGCCCCTGTACCGCCCGGCCAACCGCATCGCCTACACACAGGGCATGAAACTGGTGGATGTGGCCCAGGCCCAGCTCCAGGTGGCCGAACAAGACCTGGTGGTGCGCGTCGCCCAGGCCTACTTTGACGTGCTGGCGGCCCAAGACACCCTGGCCTTTGTGCGGGCCCAAAAAACCGCCGTGGGCGAGCAACTGGCCTCGGCCAAGCGCAACTTCGAGGTCGGCACCGCCACCATCACCGACACCCGCGAAGCCCAGGCCCTGTTCGACCTGGTGCGCGCGCAAGAAATCGCCGCCGACAACGACGTGGTGGTCAAACGCCTGGCACTGGACACCCTGGCCAGCAAGGTCAACGCCCAACCCACCCCCTTGGCGCAGCCGGTGGTCTTGCCCGCGCTGCAAGCCGCCGAGATCAGCACCTGGGTACAGCAAGCCGAAAGCCTGCAACCCAACGTGCTGCAAGCCGTGGTGGCTCTCGACATTGCCCGGCTCGAAACCCAAAAAGCCAAAGCCGCCCACCTGCCCACGCTAGACCTGACGGCGGGCTACAACGTCAACCGCTACCCCAACGGCACCAGCAGCAGCGGCAGCCTGCCCGGCGCGCGCAACAACACCACGCAGATCGGCCTGAGCCTCAACATCCCGCTGTTTGCGGGCTTCGCCATCCAGAACCGCGTCCGCGAAACCCTGTCGCTGGAAGACAAGGCCCAGGCCGACCTGGATGCCATCCGCCGCGCCGTCGTACAGGCCACCCGCGCCGCGTTCTACGGCGTGCTGTCGGGCATTGGCCAGGTCAGCGCCCTGGAAGCCGCCGAAACCTCCAGCCAGATCGCGCTGGATGCCAACAAGCTCGGCTACCAGGTCGGTGTACGCATCAACATCGACGTACTGAACTCACAAAGCCAGCTCTTCCAAACCAAGCGCGACCTGGCCCAGGCCCGCTACAACGTGCTGCTGGGCGGCCTGAAACTGCGCCAAGCCAGCGGCAGTTTGAAGCCCGAAGACTTGCAGGCCGTGAACGCCCTGCTAGTGCGGTAATTGCTATTTAAATAGCAGCTGTAAGCGCATGTGGAATATGCGCTAAAGGCTGTTTTTTTATAAATTATTAACCCCCGGTTTCGGCAGCCACCGTGCGGTCCATCGCTACGGATTAGTGGCCGTGGCGGGCACCGGGTTGACCGGGGATAGCGGGGAAGGCGGCATGGGCATTGACAGATAGGCGTCCGCATTGCGAACCTCCATCCCCCAGGCCACCGCAGCCCGGCCTTGGGCGGTATGGCCATAGCCAAAGCCACTGGTGCCATTGCGCACGCTGAAGTTCAGCGCCACATCGGGGCCGCCTGGGCAGCGCAGCACCAGCACCCCGGCAGCGGTCGCCAGATACCGCAGGTCGCCCACGCACACCCTCTCAGAGTCTTTGGTGGCACGGAGTTGCAGCGTGCCGGTGCGGTCGGTAAACAGCGTGGCCGTGCCCTCCAGCCGCTCACCATCTACCACCGCATAGGCATCCACCTTGCTGGCCATCCAGCCACGGGCTTTTCCATCGATCTGGGCGCAGCCCACCAGGGTCAAGGCCAGCAAGCTGGCGGATAAAAGTGCTTTCATGGCCGAATCTTAGTGCGGCAGCTTGGGAGGAATCGGACCGTTAAAGCCCGAAAAACCCGCTTTTAATCGTCGTCTGACGGGTCTATCCCGGGAAACAGCACCTCGGTGTAGCCCAGCTGCGTCAAATCCCGCATCCGCGTGGGGTACAGCCTGCCGATCAGGTGGTCGCACTCGTGCTGCACCACGCGGGCATGGAAGCCGTCTACCGTGCGGTCGATCGCGTCGCCATACTGGTCAAAGCCGGTGTAGCGGATCTTCGCCCAGCGCGGCACCAGCCCACGCAGGCCGGGCACGGACAAGCAGCCCTCCCAATCGCTTTCTTCCGCATCACCGATAGGCGTGATGGTCGGGTTGAGCAGCACCGTGGGCGGCACGGTGGGCCGGTCCGGGTAGCGCGGATTCGTATCCGCCGTGCCAAACACCACCAGTTGCAAATCCACCCCAATCTGCGGCGCCGCCAGCCCCGCGCCGTTGACCGAACGCATGGTGTCCAGCATGTCGGAGATGAGCAGGTGGAGTTCATCGGTGTCGAATGCAGTCACCGGCTGGGCCGTGCGCAGCAGGCGCGGGTCGCCCATTTTGAGGATGGTGTGGAAGGTCATAAATACTGTTGAAGAGCCCTGTCAGACATGCACGGCATCGCGTTCTACAAAAGGCCGCAGCTCAGGGCGCAAGGCTTTGTCGGTTACCAGATCCACGGAGCAGCCCAACAGGTCTTCCAGATAAAACTGCACCCCGAAATAGCGGGCCGAGGTGGCCGGGCCGTCGAAGGCGACAAGAACGTCCACGTCACTACGGGCCGTGGCGGTATCGCGGGCCATGGAGCCAAACAAGGCCAGTTGAACCACGCCGAATTTGTGGGCTAGAGTGGCTTTGTGCTGGGTCAAAAGCCCAAGAGTGGTTTGGCGGTCCATGGCGGCAGTTTAGTCCGTTGCCGTATCCACCGGCTGCAACAACGCCAACATCCCCGCCTCGTCCAGCACGGTGATGCCCAGCGCCAGCGCCTTGTCCAGCTTGCTGCCCGCCTCGACTCCAGCGACGACATAACTGGTCTTCTTGCTCACAGAACCGGCCACCTTGGCACCTGCGGCTTCGAGCAGGTCTTTGGCTTCGTCGCGGCCCAGGGTGGGGAAAGTGCCGGTCAGTACGAAGGTCTGGCCCGCCAATGGCTTGGGAGCTTGTTGGGCGGGTTCGCCCTCTTCCCAGCGGATGCCGCAGGCGCGGAGTTGCTCGACCACTTCGCGGTTGTGCGGTTGGTCGAAGAAGGTGCGGATGGCCAGGGCAACGATGGGGCCGACATCGGCCACCTCCAGCAGTTGCTCAGACGTGGCATCCATCACGGCATCGAGCTTGCCGAAATGCCGGGCCAGCGCCTTGGCCGTGGCCTCGCCCACGTGGCGAATCCCTAAGCCAAACAGGAAGCGCGGCAAGCTGGTATTTTTGGATTTCTCCAGCGCGTCCAGAATGTTTTGCGCCGACTTGTCGGCCATGCGGTCCAGGGCGGACAAGGCGGTAAAGCCCAGCTTGTACAGGTCGGGCAAGGTGCGGATCACGCCGGTGTCCACCAGTTGCTCCACCAGCTTGTCGCCCAGGCCTTCCACCTCCACCGCGCGGCGGTGGGCGAAGTGCAGGATCGCCTCTTTGCGCTGCGCCGGACAAAACAGGCCGCCGCTGCAACGGTGGTTCATCTCGGTTTTTTCGCGCACGACCTTGCTGCCGCAAATGGGGCAGGCACGGGGCATGCGGAAGTTGGGGACGTACTGGGCACGCGGCTTGTCGATGATGCCCACCACCTCGGGAATCACATCGCCAGCCCGCCGCACGATGGCGGTGTCGCCCACGCGCACGCGCTTGCGGCGCAGCTCGAACAGGTTGTGCAAGGTGGCGTTAGTCACGGTGACACCGCCCACAAAGATGGGGGCCAGCCGCGCCACGGGCGTGAGCTTGCCGGTACGGCCCACCTGCACGTCGATGGCAGTGATGGTGGTGAGCTGCTCTTGCGCCGGGTATTTGTGCGCCACGGCCCAGCGCGGCTCGCGCGACACAAAGCCGAGCTGGCGTTGCAGGGCCAGGTCGTTGAGCTTGTAGACCACGCCGTCGATGTCATACGGCAGGCTATCGCGGGCCGCGCCGATGTGCTGGTGGTACGCTACCAATTCCGTAGCACCATGCGCAATAGCTACCTGCGCCGCGACCGGAAAACCCCATTTTTTGAGGGTTTGCAGCATCGCATAGTGCGTGTCGAACACTGGGCCGCCCTGCTCGGGCGCAGTCACCTCGCCCAGGCCGTAGGCGAAGAAGCTCAAGGGCCGCTGGGCCGCAATGCCCGGGTCGAGCTGGCGCACGGCACCGGCGGCGGCGTTGCGCGGGTTGACGAAGGTTTTGTCGCCCTTCTCGCGCTGGCGCTCGTTCAGCGCATCGAAGTCGGCCAAACGCATGTAGACCTCACCGCGCACTTCCAGCACGGGGGGGGGCACACCGATCAGGCGCAGCGGAATCTGCCGCATGGTGCGGATGTTTTGCGTGACGTCTTCGCCGTATTCGCCGTCGCCCCGGGTGGCGGCCTGCACCAGCACGCCATCCACGTAGCGCAGGCTCATGGCCAGGCCGTCGAACTTGGGCTCAGCCACGTATTCGACCGGCGGGTCCGCCTCGGTCAGCGCCAGCTCCTTGCGGATACGGATGTCGAAGTTTTGCGCGCCGCTGGGCTCGGTGTCGGTCTCGGTGCGGATGCTGAGCATGGGCACGGCGTGGCGCACCGAGGTGAATTCGGGCAGCGGCTTGCCGCCCACGCGCTGGGTGGGCGAATCGGCCGTCAACAGTTCGGGGTGCGCGGCTTCCAGAGCCCGCAAGGCGCGGAACACGCGGTCGTATTCGGCATCCGGCACCGTGGGTGCGTCCAGCACGTAGTAGCTGTGGCCCCAGGCGTTGAGCTGGGCGCGAAGTGCTTCTATTTCTGTAGCTGCTGGTGCAGTTTCTATATGCGCTGGAGTGCTAAAAAGGTCTGAATTTTGCATGGTAAATTTGGCTTGCTTGCACGGCTGTACCACCCCCACCCCAACCCTCCCCCGGAAGGGGAGGGAGCGATACGGGGTCCCGTATGACCCCCTCCCCCTTCGGGGGAGGGTTGGGGTGGGGGTGGGCCTCCAGCCGCAATGTGTGCATACGTTAGCCCCTGCCGGGGTGAGGGTTGTATGTCAGCTGAACAACCTGCGTGCCAGCACCGAGCCCGCTGCCAATTCCCGCGAGTCCAGCGTGTCGTACAGCTGCTCCAGCGAGGCACCGATGCCGTCCAGCGCGTCGCGCTGTAACGGGTGGCCCCGGTCGTCGGTCAGGCTGCCATCCATCGCGTCGGCTAAGGCAGCGGCCGTATCACGCAGGCGCACAAAGGGCTGCTCGGAGCGGTCTACCTGCGGAACGTCCAGGCTCAGGGTGATTTCGCGCAGGGCGGACTGGTCGGGGTCTTCGGCCAATGCGGCTTGCGCGTCGAACGCCAGCCCCAGGATAGGCGGCATGCCGGGCGTGGCGCTGGGCAGCACCATGCGGCCAGGGACCAGGCTGGGCACGAAGCCCAGGCGGGCGGCGTGCTGCTGCACGTAGCCGGGGCTCCAGGCGGCGTGCACGGCGCGCAGGGTGAAGCCGAGTTGGGCATCGTGGTCGTTGGCGAACTGGTCCAGCTCGCGGCCCCGGGCCACTTCTTCGCGCATCTCGGGGAATTCGGGCAGGCCGCTCACCGTGTCGGCGTAGGCCTGGGTTTTGATGACGAATTCGGAGTATTCGATCTCGTTGAGCGCACCGGTGCGGTTGGCCAGTTGCACCCCCGCCTGCAAGTGGCTGTAGCGCTGTCCGGCCAGCGGGGTTTCCCACTGCTGGCTGGCCACGTTCAGGCCCTCGATGGCAAAGGGTTTGCTGCCGACGCGGCGGGTGGGCGGCATGGCGGCCAGGGCGGCATCGCCAGACACCGGGTGCTCCAGTGCGATGGGGGCCAGCACGTCGATCAGCGCGTCCATGCCGGGCTTGCGCTCGGGCGTGGGCAGCGGGGGCAAGTCGCCACCGTCGAAGGCGGGGTCGCGGCGTTCGCCCGCCTCGTCGGCCTGCACGCTGGTGGGGGGGGCGGGGTCGGGCTGCTTGGGCGCATTTTTACGCGCCGACCAGGCATTAAAAGCGACGACAGAGGCCAGTACGGCGGCGCCGCCGACGGCCAAGCCGAGTTGTAAGGTGGTGATGGTCATGGTCATGTTGCTTCGGCCATAGATAAAGCCGACTCCATATCGACTGCCACGATGCGTGAAACGCCCTGCTCCTGCATGGTCACACCAATCAGTTGCTGGGCCATTTCCATGGCGATCTTGTTGTGGCTGATGAAAAGAAACTGGGTTTCGCGGCTCATGCTGGCCACCAGTTTGGCGTAGCGCTCGGTGTTGGCGTCGTCCAGCGGCGCATCCACTTCGTCGAGCAGGCAAAACGGTGCCGGGTTCAGCATGAATATCGCAAACACCAGGGCGATGGCGGTCAGGGCTTTTTCGCCGCCCGACAGCAGGTGGATGGTCTGGTTCTTCTTGCCCGGCGGCTGGGCAATCACCTGCACGCCGGAGTCCAGAATTTCGTCCCCGGTGATGACCAGGCGCGCATTGCCGCCGCCAAACAGCTCGGGGAACATCTTGCCGAAGTGGCCGTTGACGGTGTTGAAGGTGCCCGACAGCAGCTCGCGGGTTTCGCCGTCGATCTTCTTGATGGCGTCCTCCAGCGTAGTCATGGCTTCGACCAAATCGGCGGTCTGGGCATCTAAAAACTGCTTGCGTTCGGCGGCCACGGTCAGCTCGTCCAGCGCGGCCAGATTCACGGCCCCCAGCGCGGTGATTTCGCGGTTCAGGCGGTCGATTTCGCTTTGCATGCCGGGGATGCGCACATTGCCTTGCACGATGGACGTGGCAATGGCTTCCAGATCGGCGTTGGCCTCCGTCAACAACTGGCTGAACTGCTCGGAGCCCAGGCGCGCCGCCTGCTCTTTCAGCTGGAATTCGGTGATGCGCTGGCGCAGCGGGTCCAGGGCACGCTCGTTGTGCATGCGGGCTTCGTCGCTGGCGCGCAGGCGGGCCGTTAAATCGTCGTACTGGCTGCGCTGGGCGGCCATCTCGGCCTCGCGTTCCAGCTTCTGCGCCAAAGCGGTTTGCAGGCCACCCTGGGCGGCTGCGTCGTTCAGGCGGGCCAGCTCGTCCACGGCGCGTTGCTGCTCGTCGGTCAGGGCCACGGTTTGCTGCTGGGCCATGTCCAGCGAACGGGTCAGTTCTGCGCGGCGGGCTCCCAGGCTGCGCTGGGCAAAGGTGGCTTCTTGGGCTTGGCGCTCCAGGCTGCGCTGCTGCTCGCGGCATTCGGCTAGCTTGCGCTGCACGTCGATGACGCGCTCGTCGAGCTGGGCGTGGCGCTCCTGGCTGTCGGCGAGCTGCATGTCGAGTTCTTCAAACCGGCCTTCCGCATTGACGCGGCGCTCTTGCAGCTCGTCCAGCTGCCCTTCGACCTCGGCCAGGTCGCCTTCCAACTGCTGGCTGCGCACCCGCGCCTGCTCTGCCAACTGGCCCAGTCGCAGGGTTTCGACCTGCAACGCATGGGCCTGGGTTTGCGCCTCGGTGGCTTCGCGCCGGGCACTGACTAGCCGCTGCGACGATTCGTTATAAGCCGCTTCGGCCCGCACCAGGGCGTAGCGGGTTTCCTCGTTGATGAGGGTCTGGGCGCGCAGTTGTTTCTCTAGATTCTCGATCTCTTGCGCCCGCGCCAGCAGCCCGGCCTGCTCGGAGTCCGGCGCATAAAACGACACGCTGTGCAGGCCCACGGCATGGCCGCTTTGCACGTAGATCACCTCGCCCATTTGTAACTGGCTGCGCTGGTGCAGGGCATCTTCAAAGCTGGGGGCTGTGAAGCAGCCGTGCAGCCAGTCGCCCAGCAAGGCGGCCAGCCCGGCATCGTTGAGGCGCAGCAGGTCGGCCAAACGAGGCAAGGCGGCAGAATTTTGCGACGGGCCTGCGGGCGGCGGGCTGTAAAAGGCCAGCTTGGCGGGCGGCACGTCACGGCCATCCAGCCCGGCGAAGGCCCGCACCATCTCCAGCCGGGACACGGCCAGCGCGCCCATGCGCTCGCGCAGCGCGCCTTCCAGCGCGTTTTCCCAGCCCTGCTCGATGTGCAGCTGGGTCCAGATACCTTGCAGGCCGTCCAGGCCGTGGCGGGTCAGCCAGGGCTTGAGCTTGCCATCGGTTTTGACCTTTTCTTGCAAGGCTTTGAGGGCTTCCATGCGCGCTGACACATCGGCCTGGCGGGCAGATTCGGTGTTGACGGCGGCCTGTTTGGTGCGGCGGTCTTCGTCAAGTTGGGGCAAAAATTCTTGCAGGTCGTGCAGGCGGGCATCGGCGATGCTGGCGGCCTCGGTCGCCTCGTCCAACTGGGCTTGCAGCTGGCTTAAGCGCGCTTCATCGGGGGCGGCCAGGGCCTTTTTATCGGCCAGCAGGCGCTCAAAGCGCTGGTCGAACTGGCGGCTTTGCTCTTCGATGCTGCGCTGGTCGGCGGCCAGCACCTGGATCTGCTGCTGCACCTGCACCACGCCCGTGCGCTGCACGTTGGCATCGCGGCTGGCGGTTTGCAGGGCATCTTCCAGGTCGGGGATTTGACCGGCCTGCTCTTCCACCTGGGCGGCCAGCAGCTCGGCTTTTTCTTCGGCCTCGATGCCGGTGGCCTCTAAATTCTCTAGCTCGTACTGCGCGTCTTCTTGCCGCGTGGCCCATTGCTGGATTTGCTCTTTCAGGGTGGCCATGCGCAGCTCTACGCGCTGGCGGCCTTCCACCACGAAGCGGATTTCGCCCTCCAGCCGCCCCACTTCGGCGCTGGCCTCGTACAGCTTGCCCTGGGCACGGTTCACGGCATCGCCCGCGTCGTAATGCGCTTGGCGGATGGTTTCCAGCTCGGCTTCCACGTGGCGCAGGTCGGCGATGCGCGACTCCAGGTCGTTCACCGCCTGGGCGGCATCGGCTTGGACCTTGCTTTGGTCGGATTCGCTATCGACCTTCTTCAAAAACCAGAGCTGGTGTTGGCGCAAAGTGGCGCTGGCGTGCAAGGTGTTGTACTTATGCGCCACCTCGGCCTGCTTTTCCAGACGCTCCAGATTCGCGTTGAGCTCGCGCAGGATGTCTTCCACGCGGGTCAGGTTTTCACGCGTGTCGCTGAGGCGGTTTTCGGTTTCGCGGCGGCGCTCTTTGTATTTGGAGACCCCGGCGGCTTCTTCTAAAAACAGGCGCAGCTCTTCGGGGCGCGACTCGATGATGCGGCTGATGGTGCCCTGGCCGATGATTGCGTAGGCGCGTGGCCCCAGGCCGGTGCCGAGGAATACGTCTTGCACGTCGCGGCGGCGCACAGCCTGGTTGTTGATGTAGTAGCTGCTGCCGCCGTCGCGGGTCAGCACGCGCTTGACGGCGATTTCGGCAAACTGGCCCCACTGGCCGCCCGCGCGGTGGTCGTTGTTCTCGAACACCAGCTCCACGCTGGCGCGGCTGGCGGGCTTGCGGGTGGTGGTGCCGTTGAAAATCACGTCCTGCATCGATTCGCCGCGCAGCTCAGAAGCCTTGCTCTCACCCAGCACCCAACGCACCGCGTCCATGATGTTGGACTTGCCGCAGCCGTTGGGCCCCACTACGCCGACCAGCTGCCCGGGCAGGTGGAAGGTGGTGGGTTCGGCAAAGGACTTGAAGCCCGCTAGCTTGATGGATTGGAGGCGCACCGGGTGTGTATGTGGGGAGGGAGCTGTTGGGCGATTGGCATGCAGCCACAGGCTGCGCGAAGGCCTCAGAGTTTACCCGAGGCACAGGGCGCACCGCGGCGAAAAGCCTGAAAAACGCTATTATTTAAATAGCTCCTCACGCCCATCAAATAAGCGCTATAGGCTGATTTCATGCCCAATGTTGCAAACCATAGCGGTGGGGAACCGTGGGCCCGGTGTAGGACGGCAACTACAGCCAATGGCGGTAGCGTCCGCTAGGCGGCAGGCGCTGCGGTTTTCATACTGGAGCATCAACCCAACCACTGGAGCATTCCATGAAAAACCTACGCCCCTCCCTCACCAGCGCCACCTTCGCTGCCGCGCTGCTCGCATTGACCACCCTGGGCGGCTGCGCCGGCATGACGCACCAAGAAAAAGGCACCGCTACCGGCGCTGTCATCGGCGGTGTGGCCGGTAACGTGCTGGGTGGCGGGGTTTTAGGCACCGCAGCGGGCGCGGCAGTGGGCGGGGTGATCGGGCACGAGGCGACGAAGAAGTAGGCCCCGCCAAACGCCAACCCAGCAGGGGCGCAGAACCGCATTGCTGCATATTTGCCCCTGCCTCTGCGGGGGTACGGCAACCTTCACGTTAAAGCCTTATTTCTTATTGTTTATTGCTTGCTCAATAAGCAACGCCTACATCACTCCCATTACCGTTGCGCGACAGCTGTCCCAGCCAAAGCACTGGGTGCCAGCATTGGCTTGACCATGTTGTGTAGGGCACATACAGCCGACGGATGAAGAGTGGTCACTCTGGTCTTTAGTAAAGCTGCGCCCACACTGCGGCCAGTCCGCATCCCAGCCTATTAGTAGCGCCAAGGATGCCCAGCGCATTCTTCTAATAGTGCATCAAAATGTAACCACTCCCCCCTCTCCGAGTGCGCGGGGGCTATAACCCGTCCGGTAAGCTTGCCAAATGCCAAGGGCATTGCCGAAAGGTGGTTTGCGCGGGGCATTTACATCGGTATGTGCAGCTCCCCGCATAACTGGCAAAGTTATTGTTACGTTTACCTGCTGAAAAACCTGGGGCTTTTCCCTTTGACAACGCGTACAACCAAGACCCACTATGAACCCGCTCAACCGTTTCTCGATCCGTTTTCGCTTGTACTTCAGTACAGCCTTTTCATTGCTGTTGTTGGTTGTCATTGGTCTGGTGGGCTACTGGGCGCTGGACTCCACCCGGGGTACGGTGAAGGTGCTGGTGGAGCAAAAGGTGCAAACCCTGACCGATATGAACGAGCTGCGCATCACACTGGCACAGGTGCGGCGCAATGAAAAAGACATCATCATCAGCTTCAACAACGCGGTTGAAGTCGCCGTGCTGCGCGAGTCCTGGCAAAAATCGCTGCAAAGCTTTGGCAAAGCGGTAGCCGATTTGCGCAGCAGCCAAGGCAGTGACACCACCTATCTGAAGATGCTGGACACCGCCCAGGCCGAGATCAAGGCCTACACCGAGGGAATAGCCCCGGTGTTAACCCAGATCGAAGCGGCGCAGATCGACGGTGCGGTGGGCGGGGCGTATGCCGAACGGCAAAAGACCCACGTGGAGGCCATCGATGGCTTGCTGCAGCAGGCCGTCGCCACCTCGCGCGAAGAGATGCAGGCCGCGCAGGCCGGGATTGACCAGCGCACCCGGGTGTTGTCGGGCATCCAGTTGGGCATTCTGGTGCTGGCCCTGCTGGTGTTGATACCGCTCACCTTTTTTAGCGTGCGCAGTCTGACCCGGTCGCTGGCCCAGGCCTGCAACATCGCCGAGGAAATTGCCCAAGGCCATTTGTTTGTGCCGGTACAGGCGCAGCAAAACGACGAAATTGGCCAACTGGTCAACGCCATGGGACGCATGCAGGTGTTTTTGCGCGAACTGGTGTCGCAGGTGCAACTGGCGGCCCGCACCATCCATGCGTCCAGCACCGAAATCGCCGCAGGCAACCAGGACCTGAGCCACCGCACCGAGCACACCGCAGCCAACCTGGAAGAAACCGTGGCCGCCATGGCTGAACTCACCGGCAATGTGCAAATGAGCGCCCATGCCGCCGCCCAGGCCAACCAGATGGCCCAGTCGGCGGCCGAAGTGGCCACGCGCGGCGGCGAAGTGGTGTCGCAGGTGGTGGTGACCATGCACGAGATCAACGCTAGCTCGAAAAAGATTGCCGACATCATCAGTGTGATTGACGGGATTGCCTTTCAAACCAACATCCTGGCCTTGAATGCGGCTGTTGAAGCCGCCCGCGCAGGTGAGCAAGGCCGTGGCTTTGCGGTGGTGGCCAGCGAAGTGCGGCTACTGGCCCAGCGCTCGGCCCAGGCGGCCAAGGAGATCAGCGCGCTGATCGGCAGCTCGGTCGCCAAGGCCGACGAAGGCGCCAAGCTGGTGGCCCGCGCAGGTACCACTATGGACGACATCGTGGGCAGCGTGCAGCAGGTCACCACCATCATCCGCACCCTGTCCAGCCAGGCCAGCGGCCAAAGCAGCAGCATCGCCCAAATCAGCGAGTCAGTGGCCCAGGTGGACCAGGTGACGCAGCAAAACTCGGCTCTGGTGGAAGAATCTGCCGCCGCATCCGAGTCGCTGCGCGATCAGGCGGATGCACTGACCGAGGCGGTGAGCCGGTTCCGACTGGAGGTCTAAATCCAGAGGCAGATCAGCGGTATGCAACCGCGAGAGGCTGCACCGCGCTGCCACCGTGCATCGGCAGGGGGGTGGTCTGATCGGCTTCCAGCGTAAACACCGCCACCACCTGCACCAGATCATCGGCCTGGTTTTTAAGCCCACTCGCGGCGGCCGCCATTTGTTCAACCAGCGCAGCATTTTGCTGGTTGACCAGGTCCATCTGGGCCACGGCTTGCCCCACTTGCGACATACCTGTGCATTGCGTGGCACTGGCCACACTGATGGCGCCCATGATGTCAGTCACCCGGCGGATGCTGCCCACCACTTCGGCCATGGTGTTGCCGGCCTGGTCCACTAACACCACACCCTGTTCCACCCGCTGCACGCTGGCCGAAATCAGCAACTTAATTTCCTTGGCGGCATCTGCCGAACGCTGGGCCAGTAGCCGCACTTCGCTGGCCACCACCGCAAAACCACGGCCTTGCTCGCCTGCGCGAGCGGCTTCAACAGCCGCATTCAAGGCCAGGATGTTGGTTTGAAAGGCAATCCCGTCAATCACACTGATGATGTCCGCAATCTTGCGCGACGAGTCGTTGATGCCCTGCATGGTCTGAACCACCTGGCCCACCTCGTCGCCGCCGCGAATCGCCACCGTCGATGCCAGCAAGGCCAGCTGGTTGGCAGTGCGGGCGCTGTCAGCGTTCTCTTGCACTGTGGCGCCGAGCTCCTCCATCGACGCGGCGGTTTGCGCCAGTGCGCTGGCCTGGTGTTCGGTGCGTGCGCTGAGGTCGTGGTTGCCCTGGGCGATTTCCGAGCTGGCCGTGGCCACCCCTTCGGCCCCCTGCCGAATGGACTGCACGATTTGCGTCAACGAAGCCTGCATCCGTGCCATGGCCGAAACCACACTGTGCGCATCCCCGTGGCGCAATACCACCACGCCGCTCAAATCCGCATGGCTGATAGAGGTGGCCAGAGCCACCACCTCTGCCGGCTGCCCACCCAACTGTCGCAACAGATTGCGGCTGATAAACCACGCCAGCACGATGGACAACAACACCGATGCCGAAGCCACACTGGCCAGCACTAGTCGGGCCTGCACCACCGCTTCTCGGCCTTTGGCCTTGGCCTGCTCACCCTGTAGCAAATGGCCTTGCCAGAGTTTTTGCACTGACTGGTAAGCATTTTGGTAACTTTGCTGGCTGGGGCCGTTGAAGAAATCGCTGGCTTCTATGGCCCGCTCCTCTTCCGCACCCGCAGCCGAGTTGGACATCTGGAAAAACGTGCTGCGCAGATCGTGGTATTTGGCAACCGAGTCGAGCATTTCTTTGTGCAGCACCGGGTCTACCAGAGCGCTACCGACGGTGTTGTAATGCGCCAAAACGGCATCAAAATCTTTCACCGCCGCCTTCACCACCAGCTCCTCACGGTCTTTGGCGGGCATGTTCAAAGTGGAGAGATGGCGGAGCTCGGAAATACGCACGCCCTGCAATTTGTCATTCACATCGCCCAGCGCCGTCAGTGCAGGCAGCGTGGTATCGACCAGCGACTCAAAATCGCCATGGATGGCGAGAATCCGGCTCCAGGCGGTCAAGGCCAGCCATAAAACCAAGGCGACTACCAACCCAAAAGCCCAGCCCAGCTGGCGACCCACCCGAATTTTGGAAAGCATTTTTAAATGTACCCGTGTGCCGTGCGTCATAGACCCGGCATTGCCTGCATGAACCGGTTTCACCCAGCTACAGCGGGTGCGGACTTCAGATACATGAGCTTACATTTACGGCAGCAATCCCACCCATACCCTGCCCCCAAAAGCTGGTACGAAATAGTTTCCTGCGCCAAGTGGATTCCCTAGGTACGTGGGCTACAGCAATGCCCAAACCCCAACCCAGGCAGCGCCGGTGGGTCAGGGATGGACCTGAAAACCCCTTACGGTGGTTAACCCAACCAACGCCGCGCGTTGTGCCAGAGCTGCATCCAGGGGCTGAAGTCGCTGGTGTCGCCGCTGGTCCAGCTCATCTGCACGTTACGGAACACGCGCTCGGGGTGGGGCATCATGGCGGTGAAGCGGCCGTCGGCGGTGGTCACGGCGGTCAAGCCACCGGCGCTGCCGTTCGGGTTGGCGGGATAGGCCTCGGTGGCGGCGCCGAAGTTGTCCACGAAGCGCATCGCGGCGATGGCCTGGGCTGCATCGCCCCGGGTGGCGAAGTTGGCGTAGCCCTCGCCGTGTGCCACCGCAATCGGCAGGCGGCTACCGGCCATGCCTTGCAGGAACACGCTGGGCGATTCCAGCACTTCCACCATGGACAGCCGGGCTTCAAAGCGCTCGCTGCGGTTGGTGGTGAAGCGCGGCCAGGCTTGTGCGCCGGGGATGATGTCGGCCAGCTCGGCAAACATCTGGCAACCGTTGCATACGCCCAGGGCCAAGGTGTCCTGGCGGGCGAAGAAGGCTTTGAACTCTGCCGCCAGCACCGGGTTGAAGGTGATGCTGCGCGCCCAGCCGATGCCTGCGCCCAAGGTGTCGCCGTAGCTGAAGCCGCCGCAGGCCACCACAGCCTGGAAGTCGGCCAGCTTGGCACGGCCGGTTTGCAGGTCGGTCATGTGCACGTCGAAGGCATCAAAACCGGCTTCGGTAAAGGCGTAGGCCATTTCGGTATGCGAGTTCACGCCTTGCTCACGCAGCACGGCGACCTTGGGGCGGGTGAGCATCAACGCTGGGGATGCTACTATTTTAGTAGCTGCTTGCGCAAATACCACCTGCGCTAGAGCACTATTTGGCTCTATAAATACATGCAGGCCCGGATCGGCGGGCGCACCGGCGGCAGCGTGCTCGGCATCGGCCCCAGCGGGGTTGTCGCGCTGCTGGCAAATCTTCCAGCTCACGCTGTCCCACACCTGGTGCAGGTCGGCCAGCTTGGCGCTGAACACGGCCTTGGCATCGCGCCACACCTGCACTTCGCCCACGCCCGCCTTGATAGCACTGTCGGCAGGCCGGGTTTTGCCGACGATGTGGCTGTGCTTGGCCAGGCCGTGCGCGCGCAGGGTTTGGATGGCGGCATCGCGGTCAGAGGTACGCACTTGCAGCAGCACGCCAAGTTCTTCGGTGAACAGGGCTTTGAGCGTCAGCTCTTCGCGGCGCGGGCCGACCTGGCCCGCCCAGTTTTTGCTGTCGCCCACGTCCATGCGGCTGTCGCTGATGCCGTCGCCCTCAGTGACCAGCAGGTCCACGTTCAAGGCCACGCCTACGTGGCCCGCAAAGGCCATTTCGCAGGCGGCTGCAAACAGACCGCCGTCACTGCGGTCGTGGTAGGCCAGCAATGTGGGGCGCAGCGCGTTAACGGCGTTGACCAGGTTCACCAAATCCTGCGGGTCGTCCAGATCGGGCACGGTGTCGCCCACTTGGTTCAGGGTTTGCGCCAGGATGCTGCCGCCCATGCGGTTTTGGCCCTTGCCCAGATCGACCAGGATCAGCGTGGTGTTCTCGGTGGCGTTGAGCTGCGGGGTCAGCGTGCCGCGCACATCGGCCAGGGTGGCGAAGGCGGTGACGATCAGGCTCACCGGCGAGGTGACCTTTTTCTTGTCGTCCGCATCTGTCCACTGCGTGCGCATTGACAGACTGTCTTTGCCCACGGGGATGGAAATACCCAGCGCCGGGCACAGCTCCATGCCCACGGCTTTCACGGTGGCATACAGGGCGGCATCTTCGCCGGGCTCGCCACACGCGGCCATCCAGTTGGCGGAGAGCTTCACGCGGGGCAGCTCAAACGGTGCGGCAAGCAGGTTGGTAATCGCCTCGGCCACCGCCATGCGGCCGGATGCGGGGGCGTTGACTGCGGCCAGCGGCGTGCGTTCGCCCAGGGCCATGGCTTCGCCCGCAAAGCCTTGGTAGTCGGCCAGGGTCACGGCGCAGTCTGCCACCGGCACTTGCCAGGGGCCGACCATCTGGTCGCGGTGGCTCATGCCGCCGACGGTACGGTCGCCGATGGTGATCAGGAAGCGCTTGCTGGCCACGGTGGGGTGGGCCAGCACGTCGATGGTGGCTTTTTGCAGGCTCACGCCGGTCAGGTCCACCGGGGCAAACTGGCGAGCAACGGTTTGCACGTCGCGGTGCATCTTGGGCGGCTTGCCCAGCAGCACGTTCATGGGCATATCGACCGGGCTCTGAGCCTCTGCGTCCGCAACGATGAGCTGGCGTTCTTCGGTCGCCACACCGACCACCGAGAACGGGCAGCGCTCGCGTTCGCACAAAGCGGTAAAGGCCGCCAGCGACTCCGGCGCGATGGCCATCACGTAGCGCTCCTGGCTTTCGTTGCACCAGATTTCCTTCGGGCTCATGCCGCTCTCTTCCAGCGGCACGGCGCGCAGGTCGAAGCGTGCGCCCCGGCCTGCGTCGTTGGTCAGCTCGGGAAAGGCGTTGCTCAGACCGCCTGCGCCCACGTCGTGGATGGCCAGGATGGGGTTTTCAGCGCCTTGCATCCAGCACTGGTTGATGACTTCCTGCGCCCGGCGTTCGATCTCGGGGTTGCCGCGCTGCACCGAATCGAAGTCCAGCGAGGCCGCGTTGGCCCCCGTGGCCATCGAACTGGCCGCGCTGCCACCCATGCCGATGCGCATGCCGGGGCCGCCCAATTGGATGAGCAGCGAACCGGCGGGGAATTCGATCTTGTGCGTCTGCGTAGCGTCAATCGTGCCCAGGCCACCGGCCAGCATGATGGGCTTGTGGTAGCCACGGCGGATGCTGTCCACGTCGGAGGTGACGGTTTGCTCGTATTCGCGGAAGTAGCCCAGCAGGTTGGGCCGGCCGAATTCGTTGTTGAAGGCCGCGCCGCCCAGCGGGCCTTCGGTCATGATGCTTAAGGGACTTGCGATGTGCTCGGGCTTGCCGATGGACACGTCGCCCTCTTGCGGCCAGAGTTTGGAGACGGTAAAGCCGGTCAGGCCCGCCTTGGGCTTGGAGCCACGGCCGGTAGCGCCTTCGTCGCGGATCTCGCCGCCCGCGCCGGTGGACGCGCCGGGGAACGGCGAGATGGCGGTGGGGTGGTTATGGGTTTCCACCTTCATCAGCACGTGGTGCAGGGCGCTACTTTTTTCATAGCTACTTGCGCTTATTCCATATGCGCCAGAGGCTGATTTTGCTAAAAATCGCTCAATCTCCACGCCTTCCATGACGGAGGCGTTGTCCGAGTACGCCACCACGCTGTGCTGCGGTGCCAGCTGGTGGGTGTTGCGGATCATGCCGAACAGGCTCTTGGGCTGGGCTACGCCGTCGATGGTGAATTCGGCGTTGAAGATTTTGTGGCGGCAGTGCTCGCTGTTGGCCTGGGCGAACATCATCAGTTCCACGTCGCTGGGGTTGCGCTTGAGCGTGGTGAAGGCGTTGACCAGGTAGTCGACTTCGTCCTCGGCCAAGGCCAGGCCGAATTCGGTGTTGGCTGCAAGCAACGCAGCGCGGCCACCACCCAGCACATCCACCTGGGCCAATGGGGCGGCCTCTAACGCGGTGAATAGCTCTTGGGCTTGGCTGCGGTCCAGCATGGCGCTCTCGGTCATGCGGTCGTGCAGTAGGTCGGCGACTTGGGCCAGTTGCTCGGCGGACAACACTGTTTTGCCCAGTAGCGGCTGCAATAACGGTTGCTTCAGGGTCAAGCGGTATTCAACAAACCGCTCGACCCGGCGCACCGCCAGACCGCAGTTGTGGGCGATGTCGGTGGCCTTGGAGGCCCAGGGCGACACCGTGCCAAAACGCGGCGTGACCACCAACAACGGGCCTTCGGTGGGGCCGGCATACGGGTCGCCATAGGCCAGCAAACCCGCCAGTTGATCCTGCACTTCTGTAGCCAATGGTGTATCGCTGGCCACCAAGTGCACAAAACGTGCAGACACGCCGGTGAACTTGTCGTGAATGGCTTGCAGCCGGGGCAGAATTTGCTGAACGCGGAAGTCGCTAAGGGCGTTGCCGCCTTCAAACAGAGAGATATGCAAGGTCACGGTGGCGGCCTGGTTGGGGAAGAATGGGGGCTGGGTGGCCCGGTGGCCCAGCGCGCAAATTGCTGGTACGGGCAAACCCTAGAGCGCAGAATTTTAACGGCTGCGCGGACTCCGAATGCGGCTGCTGCAACCCATCGCGGCATCTAGGATAATTAAAGGCTATGACCATCACATACAAAGACGCAGACGGCATCGCAGGGATGCGCGTCGCGGGCCGCCTGGCTTCCGAAGTTCTCGACTACCTGACCCCCCACGTGGTGCCCGGCATCACCACCAACCAGCTCGACAAACTGGCGCATGACTACATCACCCAGGTGCAAGGCGGCATTCCGGCCCCTTTGAACTACACCGGCGGCGGCAACATCCCCTACCCCAAGTCGATCTGCACCTCGGTGAATCACCAGGTCTGCCACGGCATCCCCAATGACAAGCAGCTCAAAAAAGGCGACAGCGTCAACATCGACGTGACCGTCATCAAAGACGGCTGGCACGGCGACACCAGCCGCATGTTTATTGCCGGCGAAGGCAGCATCATTGCCAAGCGGCTGGCGGCGCTGACCTATGACGCCATGTGGCACGGCATCAAAATGGTCAAGCCCGGCATCCATCTGGGCGACATCGGCCATGCGATCCAGCGCTTTACTGAGAGCAACGGCTTTAGCGTGGTGCGCGAGTTCTGCGGCCACGGCATTGGCCGGGTGTTCCACGAAGAGCCGCAAGTGCTGCACTACGGCCGCCCCGGCACGCTGGAGATGCTGAAACCCGGCATGGCCTTCACCATCGAACCGATGGTCAACGCGGGCAAAAAAGAGATCAAAAACGGCCCCGAAAAAGACGGCTGGACCATCGTCACCAAAGACCACTCGCTCTCCGCCCAGTGGGAACACACGATTTTGGTCACCGAGACCGGCTACGAGGTGCTGACCCTGTCCGCTGGCAGCCCTGCAATCCCCGCCTTCGTACCGGCACAGACGTGAAGCGCGATGCGGGCCCCATGCCTGAGATAGGCGACATCCCCGCGCTGCGGGCCCACTATCTGCTGGAAAAAGCCCGTCTGCTGGAGGCCGTGCGCGATAGCGGCGCCAGCATTCGGGGCGTGCGGGCGGCGCTGCAAAACCTGTCCCAGCTCAGCGACGGTATCTTGCGCGGCCTGTGGCGCATCGCCGGTTTTACCGCGCCCTGTGCGCTGGTGGCAGTGGGCGGATTTGGCCGGGGCGAGTTGTTCCCCAGCTCCGACATCGACGTGCTGATACTGCTGCCCGAAGGTATTTCGCCCGAGGCCGACCCGGCCCTCAAAACCCGCATTGAAAGCTTTATCGGCAGCTGCTGGGACACCCGACTGGAGATCGGCTCCAGCGTGCGCAGCGTAGACGAGTGCCTGAGCGAAGCCGCCAAAGATGTGACGGTGCAAACCTCGCTGCTGGAGTCGCGCCTGATCGTTGGCGACCCCAAGATGTTCCAGCAGTTCTGCCAGCGCCTGTCGGATGCGCTCGACCCGCGTGCGTTTTTTGTCGCCAAAACGCTGGAAATGCGCCAGCGCCACAACAAATTTGAAAACACCCCGTTTTCGCTGGAACCCAACTGCAAGGAATCGCCCGGCGGCCTGCGCGATCTGCAAATGATTCTGTGGGTAGCCAAGGCCGCCCGGCTGGGCAAAACCTGGGACGAACTGGTGCGCAGCGGCATCGCCACCCCGCACGAGGCCAAGCAGCTCAAGCGCAACGAAGCCCTGCTATGCCTGATCCGCGCGCGCCTGCACCTGGTGGCCGGGCGGCGCGAAGACCGGCTGGTGTTCGATCTGCAAACGGCGGTGGCCGAATCCTTTGGCTACAGCTCCGCATCGGACGACGGCACCCGCCTGCCGGTACGGGCCAGCGAAGCACTGATGCGCCGCTACTACTGGACCGCCAAGGCCGTCAGCCAGCTGACCCAGATCATGCTGCTCAACATCGAAGAGCGGCTCAACCCCTCCACCCACACACTGCGCCCGCTGAACGACCGGTTTTTCGAAAAAGCCGGGATGATCGAGGTGGCCAGCGACGACCTCTACACCCGCCAGCCGCACGCCATTCTGGAAACCTTTTTGCTGTTTCAGACCACCGTGGGCGTACACGGCCTGTCGGCCCGCACCCTGCGTGCGCTATACAACGCACGCGGCCTGATGACCGCCAAGTTCCGCAGCGACCCGGTGAACCGGGCCACGTTCTTGGCGATTTTGCAGGCCCCCTCGGGCATTACCCACGCCCTGCGGCTGATGAACGACACCTCTGTGCTGGGGCGCTACCTGTGGGTGTTTCGGCGCATCGTCGGGCAGATGCAGCACGACCTTTTCCACGTCTACACCGTGGACCAGCACATCCTGATGGTGCTGCGCAATGTGCGCCGCTTCTTCATGGCCGAGCATGCCCATGAATACCCGGCCTGTTCGCAACTGGGCGCGGGCTGGGACAAGCCCTGGATTCTGTTTGTGGCGGCGCTGTTCCACGACATTGCCAAAGGCCGGGGCGGTGACCATTCCGATCTGGGCGCCATTGAGGCACGGCGTTTTTGCAAACAGCACGGCATCCAGCCCGAAGACAGCCAACTGATCGAATTTTTGGTCAACGAGCACCTGACCATGAGCCGGGTGGCGCAAAAAGCCGACCTGAGCGACCCCGACGTGATCGCCGCCTTCGCCAAGCGCATGGGCAACGAGCGCAACCTCACCGCGCTGTACCTGCTGACGGTGGCCGACATCCGGGGCACCAGCCCCAAGGTGTGGAACGCCTGGAAGGGCAAGCTGCTAGAGGACCTGTTTCGCACCACCATCCGCACCCTGGGTGGTCGTGCGCCCGACCCGGATGCCGAAATCGAAGCCCGCAAGCGCGAGGCGCTGGTGCTGCTGGCCCTGCACGCCCAGCCCTTCGAGTCGCACAAGCTGCTGTGGGACACGCTGGACGTGGGCTACTTCATGCGCCACGACGCGGCCGACATCGCCTGGCACACACGCCAACTTTCACGCCACATCGCCAAAACCCCGGCGGCACTGGATGGGGCCGACAAAGCCATCGTCCGCGCCCGCCTGTCGCCGGTGGGCGAAGGCCTGCAAGTGATGGTCTACACGCCCGACCAGCCCGATCTGTTTGCCCGGATTTGCGGCTTCTTTGACCAGGCCGGCTTCAGCATCGTCGATGCCAAAGTACACACCGCCCGCAACGGCTATGCGCTGGACACCTTCCAGGTGGTCACCACCATGCTGCCCGAGCACTACCGCGCGCTCACCAGCATGGTCGAAAACGACCTGGACCTCACCTTGAACCAGCAAGGTCCGCTGCCCCCACCCAGCAAGGGCGGCCGGGTATCGCGCCGGGTCAAAAGCTTCCCTATCGCCCCGCGCGTGGACCTGCGGCCCGACGACAAAGCCCAGCGCTGGCTGCTGTCCATCTCGGCCAGCGACCGTGCCGGTTTGCTGTATCTGGTGGCCCGGGTGCTGGCCAAGCACAACCTGAGCGTGCAACTGGCCAAGGTGTCTACCCTGGGCGAGCGGGTAGAAGACAGCTTTTTGATCCAGGGCCCAGAGCTGCAATACAACCGCAACCAGATCGAGATCGAAACCGAACTATTGCAGGCACTCGCAGCTTAATCTGGGGCCACTGCCGCCACCGGCGGCGGTGTTTCGCGCAGCACCATCGTGGCCGGGTTGGCCAGCGGCAGCTTGGCTTCGCGCAGGCGCTTGAGCACCTCGAACAACACATCACTGCGCACGCTGTAGGCCAGCCGGGGCGAGGCCACGTAGCCGGTGGCGTTGAACACCAGTTTGCCGTTGTCG
This sequence comes from Rhodoferax sp. LB1P47, assembly GCF_056521445.1. NCBI lineage: Bacteria > Pseudomonadati > Pseudomonadota > Betaproteobacteria > Burkholderiales > Comamonadaceae > Rhodoferax > Rhodoferax sp. LB1P47. Next base: position 249,280 of record NZ_JBWMAU010000004.1, read on the forward strand.
ATGCCGTCCAGCGCCACGCTGGCGGCGGGCGTGGCCTGCATCTGGGCATGGCCGTTAAAGGCGCCCAGCACCAGGTCGTACACCTGCTGCACATCGGTGTCTAGTGGCATCGGCAACTTGATCTGCACCAGGCCCAGCGGGCTGTCGTGGGTCACGTTGCGCACGGTCTTGGTGATGAACTCGGAATTCGGCACGATCACCGTGGAGCGGTCGCCCATCTGGATCTCGGTAGCCCGCACGTTGATGCGGCGGATATCGCCCTCCACACCGCCCAGCACCACCCAGTCGCCCACTTTCACCGGCCGCTCGGCCAGCAAGATCAGGCCGGACACAAAGTTTTGCACCACCGCCTGCAAGCCAAAGCCGATACCCACCGACAAGGCGCTGGCCACCCAGGCCACCCGCTCCAGCCCAATGCCCACGGCAGACAGCGCCAGCGCCACCACCAGCACCCCACCCGCGTAGCCAAACAGCGCGCTGGTGGACATTTGCATGCCGTCGTCCAGATTGGTGGTGGGCAGCAATTGCTCGACCAGCCAGCGCTTGAGCAGGCGCACGCACGACAGACCCACCACCAGCACGGCCAGCGCCAGAAATACCGCCGTGGGCCGCACCTGCACCTCGCCAATCGCCAGCCCATCGCTGAACTGGGTGGCGCGGTTCAGCAGCTCGGGCGGCCCATCGCCAAACGGCGACAGCACCGAGGTCAAGGCCACCAGGGCCACCAAGGCGCGGCCCACGCCCGAGACCAGCACCGCCGCCTGGTCGCGCATGCGCCAAGCACCGGGGGGCATGGCATCCGGGCTGTTGGTGGCCAGCCAGCCCATGCACATATCTTCGATCAGCACGCACAGCAAATAACTGGTGCTGGTGACCATCGCCGTCCACGCCAGTTGCCGCACCATGAAGCCGCCCAGCGCCACATAGCCCAGCAGCAAGGCCACCACGCTGCCCACCAGCACCAGCCACACCAGGGCGGCCAGCACGCTCAGCCACAGCGGGCGCGGCGGCACGCGGTCGGCATCGGGGCTCTGGTCAGCGCTTTCCAATTGGCGGCGCAGGCGCTCGCCCCGGCCCACGGCCACCACCATGCTGAGGCCCAGCACCAGCGCCAAAATGCAGTTCAAGGCCACCGTGGTGGCCAGGCTGGCATTGACCAATGCGTACAGCCGCTCCACCAGCCAACCCGCCGTGGTGATGGTGGCAAACACCAACGGAAACCAGCCCAGCCCGGAGGCCACTGCGTCTGGCAAGGCCAGCAGCCGCCAGCTGGGCCGGTCGGCGGCCAGCAGCGCCCGGCCCAGGCCCAGCACATAGCCGCCAAAGCAGGACAAGCCCAGGCTGTACAACAACAAGGCATGCGGCAAGGCCGACAGATCCGCCCGCCATTCCAACCCGCTGCGCACGATCACCGCGCCCAGACCCCACACCAGCACCGACAAGCACGTGCGCACCACGGCAAACAGCGAGCGGCGCAGGCGGCCATGCGGAATCCGCGTGGTGGCCAGGTGCAGCAGCAGCGTTTTGGCCTGGCGGTGGGTCCACATCAACAGCGCCAAGGCCGCAGCCATAGTCAGCCACACACCCACCGATGCAGTGCGCAGCGCCCGCCACAGCTCGCCCACCAGGGCACCCAAACGACCGGCATCGGCCGCAAAGCTGCCGCGCAACTCGTTCCAGAACGCCGGGGCCAGGATGGAGGCGGTACGGCGGCCCAGCTCAGTCTGGAATTCGGCGCGGCGCTGCACCGCGATCTGGTCGGCCAGTTGACCGGCCTCTACCGCGACCAAACCGGCCAGCTTCACCTGGGCATCCAGCGCGTTGCGGCTTTTGTCGAGCTGGCTGCGCAGGGCGGCAATGTCGGGACTTTCTTTTTTGTCGGCAGGCGGCGTGCCCAGCTCAGCCAGCCGCTCTTGCACGCTGCTGCGCTGGGGCTCCAGTGCTTCCACCATCGTCTGGGCCTGTACCTGCGCCGCCAACGCATTGCTGCGCCAAGCTTGCAAGTCGGCATCGGGGCCGGGGTTGGCCAGATTCTTCTGCGTCGCATCGACCTGCTGACGCAACTGGTCCAGCGCGTCGTCTACCGTGCGGTCCACCGTTTGCGCCCCGGCAGCCACGGCAGCCACGGCCAGAAGCATGGAAAAAATTAAGCCAAAAAGGCCTCTAACGCATATAGAACCTGCGCGGGTAGCTATTAATTGCATAGTATTTTTATCCTTCAACCGGGCATGCAATCGGGCATGAAAAAAGCCACCAAGAGAAACCTCTTGGTGGCTTATGTTCATTCAATGGTCGGGGCGAAAGGATTCGAACCTTCGACCCTCTGGTCCCAAACCAGATGCGCTACCAGGCTGCGCTACGCCCCGACAAGTCTTGTATTCTACAACGAGTTTTTAGGGGTTCTAGAAACCCCGTAGCAAAAATTTTGCAAATCCTGTGGTCTACCATCGTGCTCTCCGTTCAACCCCCAACTTACTCCATGACACTTTCTACCTACCTGCTGTATCTGGCCGCTGTATCTGTACTGGTGCTGTCGCCCGGCCCCACCATGCTGATGTGTATTACCCGGGCCTTGCAGCACGGCTGGGTGCGCGGCATTGTGGCGGGCCTGGGCAGCGTCACGGCGGCGCTGGGCATCATGCTGCTGTCGGCCCTGGGGCTGGGCGCGGTGTTGGCGGCATCGGAAACGGCGTTTACCGTGCTCAAGCTGGTGGGCGCCGCGTATTTGATTTACCTGGGCATCAAGACCTGGCGCAGCCCGGCCCTGGCATTCAACCCGGCCAGCGCAGACTCCGCAGCCCTGCCCTCGCTGCGCGTCTGCTACGTGCAAGGGCTGATGGTGGGGGCCAGCAACCCCAAGGCACTGCTGTTCTTTGCCGCGTTTTTCCCGCAGTTTTTAAACCCGGCCGCTGCCTGGGGCCCGCAGATGGGCATCTTGGCCGCCACCTTCACGGCGATGGAAATATCGGTGCTGACGCTGTGCGCGCTGGGCACGGCCCGCATCGCCCCGTTTTTAGCCTCTAGCGCCCATGTGCGCTGGATCAACCGCATCTGCGGCGGCCTGTTTGCGGCGATGGGCGGCATCCTTCTGTCGGTACGCCGCCATGCCTAAACTATCAATTTAATAGCTGCTTACGCTTATTCCATAAGCGCAATAGCCATTAAATAGGCTCTCTTCCGTTTCGGGTGGCGCACCACGGGCTAGAAAATTGTGTTGACATCCAATCCCAAAGGAGAAACACAAATGCAAGAAGCGTTATTTTGCCAAGCACTGGGACTGTCA